>JAGRJZ010000021.1 GCA_020442505.1 Alphaproteobacteria bacterium
TCGTAAAGCTGGCTCGGGTGGCGGGGCAAAGGGCCGCCACCCGGGAAGACAACCCCCCAAGGCGCGCTGGTGACTCGTCCGTAAAGCTCCGCGTTGATGAAATTTGCGATCCGTCCAAAAAACAGGCCGATCGGCACGACGCAGCATATAATATCCGTCAGCGCCAAAAGCGGCAAAGCGCGGCGCCATGCGTAAAGGATCATGGCCGCGATCACGCCCAGCGCGCCGCCGTGAAACGACATGCCGCCGTGCCAAACCTTCAGGGTCTCCAACGGATGCGCAGCATATAAATCCCACTGATAGAACAGCACGTAGCCAAGTCGTCCCCCCAAAATAACCCCGATAATCGCCCAGGGAAAAAAATCGTCCAGCGCGGCTTTGTCGATCTTTCCCTTCGTTAACCCGGCAATATAGAGCGCGTAGCGCCAGCCGAGCAAAAACCCCACCAGATAGGCCAGCGCATACCACCGAATATCCAGCGGCCCGATGGACAACGCCACAGGGTCAATTTGCGGAAAGGAAAGCGCCATGGTATTCTCGTCCTCGCGGAGGGTGAAGCGTTCGCTTCGCCTGTCTTAACAAACCTTTGGATAAGGGTAAAACTTTTTCACAACTTTCTTGCATGCGGCGCGGGGGGCTGCTAATAACTCGAACCCATGGGAACAAGACCGGGCATGATTGAAGACGTTGCCGCCATGGCCGGAGGCGCGCTGAATATCGTCGGAAGCTTGCGGCATCAGGCACGAGAGGATCTGCGCTCTCGCCTGGGGAGTGCGGCGGACCGCTTGGATCTGGTGCACCGCGACGACCTGGATCGTGCTCTCGCTATGATCGCGGCGCTGGAACGCCGGATTGCGGTTCTCGAAGGTAAAAAAGCAAAGGGCTCAGCGTCATGATGAATCACTTTCACGAAAGCGAAACCCTCAATCCGCTGGACGGGGTGGAGGAAATGCTCCACGACCACGATTGGGAGTTCGTCCGCCCACGTCATGACGAATTATATCTTCAGGTCACCGGAAAGCGCGGGACATATCAAATCTCATTCCTCTGGCAGGAAGAATTCGGCGCGCTCCAGTTTTTCTGTGAATACGACATGTTATTGCCCGACCCCCACGGCCCCGTCGTGGCAAAGACTCTCCAGACCGTCAATCGCACATTATGGCTCGGGCATTTCGACATTATGCCGGAGACCCGCCAGCCTTGTTTTCGCCATACGAGTCTTCTATCCGGCAACCCGATCGACACGACCGCCGCCAATGTGCGCGATCTGATCGATATCGGCCTGTCCGAATGCGAACGGCATTACCCGCTTTTCTCCCTCCTGCATCAGGAAAAAGAAATCGACGAAACGGCTTTGGCGTTTGCCACGTGCGAAACCGTTGGCCGGGCTTAAGACCACCTTGTTCCGCTGCCACGAGAAGGCTATAATGCGCGAAAAAGGAGCGTTTCTCATGACCGATCGTCCCCACACAGCTGTCGACGCCGTTTTGTTGGACCCCCGCCGGGGCATTGTGATGGTTCGCCGGCGAAACGATCCGTTCCGGGGAATGCTGGCGCTGCCCGGGGGGTTCGTCCATTACGACGAAACCACCGAGGGAGCTTGCGTCCGGGAGGTTCAGGAGGAAACAGGCCTGGTCGTCCGGGTGGAATCTCTTTCCTTGATCGGAGTCTATTCGGACCCGCGGCGCGACCCCCGCGGACACGTCGTCTCGGCGGCGTATTTCGTCGAGGTCGATTCCTCCGGGGCGCATGCGGGATCAGACGCAGCGGCGGTCGAGCTGGTTTGCGACTGGAAAAATCAGGACGTCGCCTTCGACCATTACCGTATTCTGCAAGACGCTGAAAAACGCTTTCCGCAAATGGCCGCCGTCAATCTTCCAGAATCGCGTTTAGCTTCATAGCCAGGCCGATAGACCCCTTAACTTTCAACTTTCCCATCATAAAGGCGATGTTAGGGTCTTGTACCCCGTCCAGGATCTTTTCGAACGTCTCGGCGCTGCATACCAGCGTGCAATCGGCGTCTTCGTCGTCATGAGACAAAACCGGCGGGGTTTGCGTACCGTCGATAAAGATAACGCCGTCATCTCCGAAATCGAATTTAACGCTTGCGCTGACGGGTGGGGCCAGTTTCATTTTCTCTTCGATTCGTCTGGAAAGGGATTCAAGGGACATCGGGCTCTCTCCTGCTTGCAGTTTGCGTGTTGACATTATCCGTTCAGCCACGGCGTCGCATCCACCGCGTTTTTCCAATCATCGAACCAAACCGTTTCCTTGTTCAGCGGAAAAAGGCAAGTGACGAACGCCGTGATCGCCCCGTCCGCTTCGTCCGTAAACGGCAAAATCAGATATTCGTACCCGATCTTTTTCCAAGCCGTCGAAAAGCCTTTTCGCTCATAGACCGGAAGCGCTTCGTCATGCGCGGTTTTATAGGTCTCTTGTACGACTTTCCGGATCCAGGGATCGAAAAGCACGTCCAGATATTGCCCGGCCATCGGCTCGTCATAGAGCTTTTGCAGCGCCGGGCCGACGACATCGTAACGAATTCGAAAGGGCGGGTGAAGACTCGAAAACTTGCAATAAGGCGCCAATACCCCGAGGAACGCAGCATCAGCGGCCTTCTTCGCGGGAACAGAGCCCCCTGTACCACGCGGCAACGCCGTCCATCGCCGGTAGAGATCCTGAAGATCGCCGTTAGGAATATCTGCGATGGATTCGACCAATTTCATATTATGCCTTTCTACGGCTTGATCGTCAGGGCGGACGGCTCAAAAACCGCCTGTAAAGGTACCAGAAGGCCTGCAAAAACCTTCAGGGATTCTCCGACGCGGACTTGCCCCTCGATCAGATCCGTGATCTTCTCAAACGGGGAAAGCGGCCTTGGCAGGACCACTACGGCCAGATCGTCCCGATTTGCCACCCCCAGCGTTTCGGCCGTATAATCAAGCGCCGCGCTCAAACCGCCCAGCGCGTCCACCAGCCCCCGCTGTTGCGCCTGCGCGCCGGACCAGACCCGCCCGCGGGCTACGTTGTCAACGTCTTCGGGACTCATGTGACGGCCCTCTGCCACGCGCGCGATAAAGCCTTCGTACGTCCGGTCCATCAGTGCGTTAAACCGTTCCGTTCCGCTTTCGGACAAAGGTGCGTTCAAAGACCAGAGCCCCGTATTGTCGCCGTATTGGACCGCATCCCAATTCACCCCTATTTTGTTCCACAGACCCGTCAGGGCGACTTTCCCGCCCGCAACCCCGATCGAGCCCGTCAAGCTCCCCGGCAAGGCAAAGATCCGGTCCGCGGGGCTGGCGATCCAGTAACCGCCCGACGCGGCGGTCGCGCCCATAGAGACGATTACCGGCTTGTTATATTCCTCGCGGGCGCGAACGATCGCGCGGCGGATGGTTTCCGAGGCAGTAGGCGATCCCCCGGGGCTGTCGATCCGCAGGATAATCGCCTTGATACTGTCATCCTCGGCTGCCGACAGAATGTCTTCAGAAATCGTAGCGGCGGAGGCGGATTCCTCCCCGTAAAACCCGGAATCGCCGTCCGACACGATCGCGCCGACCGCGTAGACCAGCGCCACCCACGTGCGGGGGTCGTCCTTTTTCCCTTTGGCCGCGGCCTTGCGCTCATGCGCAAGACCGTGAATGTAACGGCTCAAGGACACGTCCGTTTCGGCGTCGGTCATCATCTCGGCTTTCAGGATGTCGGGATAATCGACCCGCTGGACAAGCCCCGCCGCCAAGGCCTCCTCGTCGGTTAAAAGCCCCTTGTCCAACTGAGTCTTAACCGTCATTTCGGAAAGCCCCCGATCCTGGGCGATCTCGGCGACCATCCGTGTGCCGAGATCGTCGATCAAGGCCTGCGTCGCCGTCCGGTTCGCGGGGGACATTTCCCGATCGGTTAGACTTTCGAAAATGCTTTTATACTCTTTCCGAGCAAAAAACTCCGGCGCGATCCCCAGCCTGTCGAGCGCGTCCCGGGCAAAGGGCATTTCCGCCCGCAGGCCGGAGACCGAAACCGTCCCCATCGGCTGGAGCCATATCTGATCGAAGGCGGAGGCCAGATAATACGCCCCCAGCCCCCCCGCTTCGCCATAGGACGACGCGTAGATATAGGCCGGCTTGCCGTGGAGCGTCCGGAAGCGGCCCAGCGCCGCGCGCAGCTCCTGAAGATGCGCTAGGTTACCGGGGCCGCCCTTCATCTCTGCGACGAGTCCGACGACGCGGGGATCGTCCGCGGCCCGTTCCAGCGCGTCGACCACGTCCCGGATGGTCGGCGGCTGCTTGTCGGCGAAGCCTGGAATCCCGGCCAGCGCATCGTTCTCGTGCTCGGCGAAGTCCTGATCCAGCGTCAGAGACAAAATCATTCGGTCGGGCAAAGGCGGCGCGGTCTGCGAAGACGCGTAAAATGCGCCGACGAGTACGGATATCAGCACCATCGCGCCCACCGCCGTACAGGCCCGGATGATCAGCCGCCAGAAAAAAGGCAGCAGCACCCAGCGCGGCCCCCACGGATTAGTGGATTTTCGACGGGGCCAGGAAAAGAAAGAGGTCTTGTGAAGCCGGTTTTGGGTCATGGGATATAAAAATTTGCGTTATTAGAACGAGTTATGATATTACCCTACCCCGTAAAAAATAAGAAACGATTAAACCAGCAAAAACGAAAAAAGAGGGTGCAACCATGGGAGTGAACGAACATCCCGGGGATATCGATGCGTGGATTGAGGGACAGGAAGAAAAACATCGGGCGACTCTGTCCTGCCTGAAAGAGGCGTTTGAACAGGCATTAGAGGCCTCTGACGAGGACGCCATGAGGAATACGGGCGGCCTTGCTTTTGTAATGAAGGTAACGGAATTTACATCAGGTTCATGCCAGAATATGAGCGTGCCGGAGACGGTCAAAGCCCGCGCCTCTGAAGCCATGATTGCCGCCTTTAAACGAAGTAGCAATCCGCAGGGAGACCGTTCTACGATCGTTCTGGCCGGTCTTCAATCTGCTTTGAACGTCTTAAAGCAAAGACACAAATCCTTAATTTTGATTGTATCCTGAACCGTTCGTGGATGTCATGATCGGCGACCCATTCACATATACCCCCTCTCTCTCAAGCGTTCGAAGCTGTCTTCGGCCTCGTGATCCATGGACCGGCCAGCGCGTTCGCCGGTGGTCGTGGTTTCCAGCTCGTGGATGATATCCTCGATGGTCGTAGCCTCACTCACGACAGGGAAAGTGATGTTTTTCTCCCCCAGGGAGCGATAGCGCTTTCCACCCCTCGCGAAATAAAGCGGCACGACCGGGATCCCCTCCCGCTGCGTATAGCGCCAGATGTCGATCTCCGTCCAGTGGAGTAGCGGATGAATCCGTACGTGGCAACCATCCGGGAAGTCTGTCTTGTACTGGTCCCAGAACTCGGCGGGTTGGTCCTTGAAGTCCCACGTCCCGTCTAGCGTCCGGGGGGAAAACACGCGCTCCTTCGCCCGCATGGATTGCTCGTCGCGCCGGATTCCCGCGATAATTCCCCGATACGTATCGCGTTTCAAAAGAGCTTTGAGGCCCT
>JAGRJZ010000022.1:0-11763 GCA_020442505.1 Alphaproteobacteria bacterium
ATCTATCTTTAGTTAGAACTCTCAATGCTTGTTCCATACCTGGAGTAGCTCTTTGGTCTCCATCGCTTCCAGCGCGGCATACTCTTTTAATATGTCTATTTTCATTGTTTTGCCCCTTTCTCCGCTCTCACTTGTGTGGGTTTGCGGCTGGGACATGAATGCTTCGAAGCGGAGGGAAGTCCAGTCAAACTTCTCTCATTTTGCGAGCTATTTAATTGATTATGCTGGTAAATCTGGTGGCGCACAATCGCACCTGCCAGGATCGTGATGATCTCGGCATAACGCTCTAAACCCGTCATGTCATCTGGATTGCGTACGGTGTAATCCATAGAGAAGAACCTCCTTCAAATTTGTTCTTCTCCTCTGGTTTGCCGTCACCCTTCAAAACGACGACGACGAAATAAAAAAAGTTCGAAAGATTGTTCGAGTGCATCATTTGAAACTTGCAAACCGTGTTTTTCGGAAGTCCTTCTAAATCAATGGTTTGCCATGACCACTAAATTCGCGTTTAGTAGGCAGAGGCCGTGAGAGAATGTGAGATTTGAGAGAGAATTTCGGCTGAATTGGCGTTCTAAAAGTACGCTGGCGAAATGCAAAACGGCGCGAACATTGGGCTTTTGTGCAAAGAAAAACCCGCCAATCGGGGCGGGTTGTAGAATAAATGGTGGAGGAGGATGGATTTGAACCACCGTAGACCGAAGTCGCCTGATTTACAGTCAGGTGCAATTGACCGCTCTGCCACTCCTCCGCCGTCGAGGGCTGGAACCCATCGACAGTGGAGCGTAAGAAAAAGCTTTTTGCTTCTTTTGTCAAGTGTGCAATAGATAAAACCCATGAAAAAACACATGCCACGCAAACGAACGCTCGAAAAAAAGCCCGCCGCGCCGGGTTCTTCCGTTGCTGCGCGTCTTCGGATAAACAATCCGCTTTGGGGTGTGCACGCCGTGGAGGCGGCATGGCGGAATCCCGCGCGCACGGTGCATGCCCTGTACGCGACCTCGCAGGGGTTGGAAGAATTGAATAAAGCGCTTTCCCGTGCGGGGAGCGCTGCGCTGTCTTTTTCGTCGGCCGGGGTTCCTCAGGCGAAAGGCGGCGGGCCGCGCATCGTGTGCGTGGACCGGGCCGGGCTCGACCGGACTTTGCCGCGGGGCGCCGTGCATCAGGGAATCGCGCTGGATTGTGATCCTCTGGAGGATGTTTTTCTGAGGGATCTCGTTATCGCGGCGGCTCACCGGCCGCGGGCTGTTTTCCTGATGCTCGACCAGGTGACCGATCCGCACAATGTCGGCGCGATTTTGCGGAGCGCATGCGCGTTCGGCGCAAGCGGGGTGATCATGCAGAAAAGACATGCCCCCGATTTGACCGGTTCAGCGGGCGGTCTTTTGGCCAAAACGGCTTGCGGAGCCGTGGAGCATGTTCCCGTCGTTTATGAAACGAATCTGACCCGAGCTCTGGAAACGTTGCAGGAAGCTGGATTTTTTGCGATCGGTCTGGATGAGCGCGGCGAAGACATTGCGACCTGCGCGGTGCCGGATCGCTGCGTCCTGGTCCTCGGCGCCGAAGGGCCGGGGTTGCGGCGGCTGATAAAGGAGCAGTGCGATACGCTTGCGCGCTTGCCGATGAAGGGCCCGATGCCAAGCATCAACGTTTCCAATGCGGCGGCGGTGGCGCTTTACGCGTTGGCGGGGAAATAGAGGATGGAAGAATTTTTCTTTATTCGCCACGGCGAAACCGATTGGAACAGGGAAGGGCGCTGGCAGGGGACGATCGACACGGATTTGAACGAAACAGGACGTACCCAGGCACAAGCCGCCGTTCCAGCGCTTCTAGATCGAGGGATTTCTCGTATCATTACTTCGCCTTTGAAGCGGTGTCTTCAGACGACCGAGATTATCAACTATGCTCTCATGCTCCCGGTTCATCAGGACAAAGATTTACGGGAGCGGACCTTCGGAAGACTGAACGGCGGTAAGGTGGGAGAGATCGGCGATATTGAGCAACAAGATCATGAGGCCAACGGGATTGAATATTTCTCGACGGTCGTGCGGCGGGCTACACGTACGATTGAATCATCGCTTGTCCGGTATCCGGACCAGAGAATTTTATTCGTTTCTCACGGCGGGGTGTTTCGTGCGATCCACAGCCATTTTTGTGGGGAGGATATGAAATCCGCTAATGCCGTGCCATACCATTTTGTCCGGGAAAACGGGATTTGGACGGCACAAGCTGTTGCGTGAAGATCGTGTTTCTTTGGCCTTTCGTTTCCAGTAGATATCTTTGTGTTCCTATATGTCCGTCTGCTCGGCCGGGGTGCCGTAGGAGCGCGCCTGGAGTTTTTTGATGATTTGATCCTTTGGGCCGAAATCGACGACGCGGCCCCGGTCTATCAGCAAGATCTTGTCCACCAGCGCCAGCATAGGACCTTTATGCGTGATGAGGATCGTTGTTTTTTCTTCGCACAGCGTTTGCAGGCGGGTCATCAGGCGCCGCTCCGATGCGGGGTCCATGGCGGCCGTCGGCTCGTCCAAAATCATCACGGGCGGGTCGTAGAGCAGTGCCCGGGCGATCGCAACGGCTTGCCGTTGTCCGCCGGAGAGGGCCTCCCCGCGTTCGCCGACCGGAGTGTCGAGCCCGGCCTGTGAGTCACGTAAAAACGTCATGACTCCGGCCGTGTCCGCCGCCCGGATAACGGCGCGCTCCGGCGCCATTTCGTGCCCCATGGTGATGTTTTCGCGTACCGACCCGTAGAAAAGCTGTGGGCTTTGTTGGACCGTACCGACCGCACGGCGTAAATCTCCGGGGTCGATCTGGCGGACGTCGGTGCCGTCGATCTGGACGGAGCCGCTTTCCGGTTGGTACAGATTGAGCAACAATCGTTCGATCGTCGTTTTACCGGAGCCAACCGCCCCGATAATCCCGATTTTTTCGCCCGGTTCGATGGTGAAGCTGACATGGTTCAGAGCCGGGACCGTTTGGCCGGGATAGTGGAACAGAACGTCCTGGAACGTGACATGGCCGGTTACGGCGGGCTTGGAGATAAAATGTTTTCCGGCGGGGCGCTCGACGGGCTTTTTCATCATATCGTCCAACTGCGCCAGCGCTTCGCGCGATTGGTTGAAACGGGTCAGGAGCCCCGCAAGCTGAGCCAGAGGCGCCATGGCGCGCCCGGTCAGAATGACGCAGGCGATCAGGGCGCCCATCGTGATCGCGCCGCTCGCGATCATGTAAACGCCGACGATGACGACGACGACTGTGGTTATCTGCTGGATAAAAACCGCCCAGTTCAGGGCAAAGGCAGACAAACGTCGTGATTTAACGGCTGTGCGGGACGCTTTTTCGGTCAGCTCTTCCCAGCGGCGTTGCGTATGACCTTCGGCGGCCTGGATCTTGATGGTCTCCAGACCCGAAATCGTCTCAAACAACAAGGCGTTTTTCAGCGCGTTCTCCATCAGAGAGGCGCGGACGATTTTCTGCATCGGGCCTTGTAACAGCCAGCCCGTGAAGACGACCACCGGAATGGCCACGAGCGGCACAAGGGCAAGCGGACCTGCGATAACGGCGATGATCGCGACGAACAACAGGATGAAAGGCAGATCCACCAACGCCGTCATCGTCGCGGAGGTAAAGAAATCCCGCAAGGATTCGAATTCCCGCATATGATTGGCCAACATGCCGGCGCTTGCGGGGCGGGCCGTCATGGTCATGCCCATCATCTGTTCGAACAGGCGAGCGGAAATTTTAACGTCTGCCTTGCGGCCGGCATAATCCAGGAAATGGGCGCGCAGGTTTTTCAGAATAAAATCGAAGATAAAGACCGTTACAACCCCTGCCGCCAGAACCCAGAGTGTTTCGAACGCGCTGTTCGGGACGACACGGTCGTAAACATTCATGAGAAACAGAGAGCTGGCCAGCGCGAATAAATTAATCATCACGGCGGCGAGAACGACTTCCTGGTAAATGCGGGTGTTTTCCTGTAAGGCGCCCCAAAACCAGTCCCGTGCCGTGTCGATCCGGGCGGGGCCCGCACGGTCGTCGTTGCGCGCCACGGGACGCAGGAAAAAGGCATAGCCGGCGTAAAGCGGTGCGAGCTCAGCAAGGGACAAGCGTTTTTTTTCGTCCGGGGTCTCGGGAAACTGCACCGCGTAGAGTACCTCGCCTCCCTTTTTTCTGCTGTGCCCGGTTTTCCAGAGAATGCAGGCCCCGCCGTTTTTAAGAACCAAAAGACAGGGAAGAGTCGGCAGGCTCGTCAGCGCAGATAACGGCCGTTCCACAAGCGTTGCGTGAAGGTCTGCTCGCTCCGCCGCCCGGATGAACAATGCGGGCGTTATCCCGCCGGCGGGAATCGGTAATCCCGCGGTCAGGGAGGAAACGCTGGTACGGCGCCCGTAATGCCCCGCGATCAGACGCAGAGACTCTAGCAGCGGGGAGTCAAGCCCCACGCGCCCGGCCTCCAGCGGCCAGCGATCTCGAACGGGATCGTCCGCAGGTGGATCGGAATCATGTGTGGCGGTCGTATCAGTCACGGACAAAAGCCCCGGTCTGGTCTTTGTTTATCGTTCTCAACACCTTATCGCCGTTCCGGTTAACAATTCGTGTAGGGCGTTTTCAATAAGGCGGTCGTGCCTCCTGCGTCAGCGCGACGAAAGCTGATTCCAAAGCTTCGACCGTCTGATCCTTCGACCCCAGCCGCCGGATGGCCACGGTTTCCTCGGCGGCCTCGCGCGCCCCGACGACAAAGAGGACCGGCACCTTGGCAACGGAGTGCTCGCGCACTTTATAGTTGATCTTTTCATTGCGCAGATCCAGCTCCGCGCGCAGCCCCGCGGCCTTAAGATCTTCATATACCCGGCGGGCGTAATCGTCGGCTTCGGAGGTGATCGTCGCGACGACGACCTGCACCGGTGCTAGCCATAGGGGAAGTTTGCCGGCGTAAGATTCAATCAAAATGCCGGCAAAACGTTCCAGTGTTCCCAAAACGGTGCGATGAAGCATAACCGGCCGGTGTTTTTCTCCGTCTTCTCCGATATAAGACGCGTCCAGTCGCTCCGGCAGGTTAAAGTCCAGCTGAAGCGTTGCGCATCCCCATTCCCGGCCGATGGAATCCCGGATGATAAAACCCAGTTTCGGGCCATAAAAGGCCCCGTCGCCTTCCGCGATCTCATAAGGGAAGTCCAGTTCCGTCAGCGCGTCCTTCAGCCCCTGTTCGGCTTTGTCCCATAATTCGTCGGATCCGACCCGTTGTTCGGGGCGCGTTTCCAGCGTGATTTTGTAATCCTCGAACCCGAAATCGCGGTAAATATCTCGCGCCAGGCGGCAAAACCGGACGCTTTCCTCTAAAATTTGGTCTTCGGTACAGAAAATATGCGCATCGTCCTGCGTCATTTGCCGGACGCGCATCAAGCCGTGCAGCGCGCCGTGTGCTTCGTTGCGGTGGCAACAACCAAATTCCGCCATGCGGATCGGCAAGTCGCGGTAGGATTTAATGCCTTGCCGGAAGATTTGAATATGTGCCGGGCAGTTCATCGGTTTAAGCGCCATCAGGGAGCCCTCTCCGGAGAGAATAGGACCATCATTTTCCGTATTTGGTACTTCGTCCGGCACCACGAACATGTTTTCCCGATATTTCCCCCAGTGGCCTGAGGCTTTCCACAATTTGTTATCCATCAGCTGCGGGGTTTTGACCTCTACGTAGCCGCCATCCTGAATCCGGCGGCGTATATATTGTTCCAGCTGGTTATAGATCACGAAGCCCTTCGGGTGCCAGAAGACGGAGCCCTGCGCTTCCTCCTGAAAGTGATACAGATCCATCTGCTGGCCCAGTTTGCGGTGGTCCCGTTTTTCGGCTTCCTCCAGCCGGGTCAGATAGGCCTGCAATTCTTTGTCGTTGCGCCACGCCGTGCCGTAGATCCGGGTCAGCATCTGGTTGCGTTGATCTCCGCGCCAATACGCACCCGCGACCTTCATCAGCTTGAACGCCCCGACATGCTTCAGGGACGGCAAATGCGGCCCACGGCACAGATCGATAAAGCCGGTTTCTCCTTGGGCATAGAGCTGGAAATCGCTGTCCTGTCCGGATTCTTCGATGATCTTGACCTTGTACGATTCCCCACGTTCTTGAAACGCGGAGAGGGCTGCGTCCTTGCTGTTCAGACTTTTGACGATCGGCGTGTTCGTTTCCTTGATCTTGCGCATTTCTTTTTCGATCGCGGCGAGATCCTCGACGGACAGCGCCTCCGGAAATTCCACGTCGTAATAAAATCCGTTCTCGATCGTGGGGCCGATGGCCAGTTTCGCCGCCGGGTACAGGTTCTTCACCGCCCGGGCCAGAATCTGCGCCGCGACGGTGTGGCGCATGATCTCCAGCCCCTCTTCGCCGTCCAGCGTGATGATCTCAAAGCGCGCGTCCGTGGTAATCGGGTCGCTCAAATCCCGCTGGGTTCCGTCGATTTTGACGGCGATCGCGGCCTTGGCCAGCGATTGGGAGATCGTCTCCGCGATTTGCAGACCCGTCACCCCGGATTCGTAGCGGCGCTGCGCCCCGTCGGGAAAGGTTACGGTGATCGGATTTATCGGATCGGACATGGTTGTTTGCGCGGCTTGTGTCACGGCGCCCTCTTTCGCTTTTATTGTGATCGAGCTGAAGATCTTAAGATTTATCCTGCTTTTCCGTCGCTGTCGAGGGGGAAGATAAGCCGTTTTTCGTCAAAAATAAAAATATTTGACATAAAAAATATTTTGCTGTACGATCCGGATCATTCGTCACACACTGTAAAGAAAGGGCAAGGATATGAGTGTAACGGCAGATAACGTGTCTGGTATGATGGCAATAAACTTTCAAAATTTTGGGAAGGCTAAGGATGATGGCATAGAAGTTTCCAATACTGTGTACATCCATGAGAGTCTTGCTGAACGGTTTGTTGTAAACGCTTTAAATGGGAAATGTGATCCCAAAAGCCTTGTGCATTTGGTTGGGACTGATCGTCTTATTACTATTTTTGGACGTCTTGTCGGTACGGGGCAGGCTACTTTGCAGCAGATTAGAGACGTTTTTCCTAAAAATTTAATGAATTAATACCAGTAAAATCGTCTTTTGTTCCTTGATGAAGGCGCAACGGGAATAGCTCCGGAGAGCTTTCCAGCGCCTCTTGATTTTTCCGCGACAAACTCTACCTCTCTTTCCGTAACGTTTTATGGGTATAAAAAAGCAGGGGGGAGAGAGTTATGAACATATTTTTTCGCAGGATGGTTTTGACGCTGGCTGCGGGCGGGGTTTTCTCGGCCGGGGGCGTCGTGCGTGCAGAGGAGATCCACAAAATGCCAAAAAAGCTAACCCCTATCCAGGAATACGTAACCCAACACGGCGGGACGGAGCGGGCCTTTCAAAACGAATATTGGAACAACCACGCGGATGGGATCTACGTGGATATCGTGACGGGAGAGCCGCTTTTTTCTTCCACAGACAAATTTGATTCAGGCTCCGGCTGGCCCAGCTTCACTAAGCCGATCCGGCAAAGCGTTGTGACGGAGAACGAAGACACCTCTCACGGCATGGTCCGGACAGAGGTCAAGGGATCCGAGTCCGGCTCCCATCTGGGGCATTTATTCAATGACGGACCGAGAGACAAAGGCGGGATGCGTTATTGCATCAACTCGGCGTCTCTGCGCTTCGTTCCCAAGGAATATCTGGAGGAAGAGGGCTACGGGGAATATCTGTCCTTGTTCGAGCAGGAATAGGAAGGAAGATGCTCCCCCGCAGACTAGATGATGTAAGCCATGGCGAGATGCGTCAGCGCGAAGATGTAGTACCCGCCCAGCTGATAGGCCGAATCGATGGCGGCGGCCTGAAACGGATAGCCGGTGTAAAGCGACCCCATCACAATCGGCGGCATGGCGAACGCGACCCACAAAAGACATGACAGGCTTAGCATCGCGTTGACCGTGGAGATGTCCATGATGGACAGCAAAAAGGAGTAAAAACTTGCTCCGATCAGCCAGAGAAGAAACGAAATGACCGCAGTCATAGGCGGAAAGCGTTTCGTCGTCTCGTTCGTTTTGCCCCGGGCGGCCAGCCACGTCGTTCCCATCATTTTCGGGTGATACCATACAAGCCCCAGCCCAAAGGCAAGAAGCGCGGACACGAATGTTTGCAGATAAGGGAAGTCAATTAGAAGGGTCATCGTTTTTTCCTCGGTTTTTTGTTTATCAGTTTTGACGCGCCAGCATCATCTTCTTAATATCGGCGATCGCCTTGGCGGGGTTTAAATCCTTCGGACATGTGGTCGTACAATTCATGATCGTGTGGCACCGGTAAAGGCGGAACGGGTCTTCCAGCTGATCCAGGCGTTCCCCCGCCGCTTCGTCGCGGCTGTCGGCCAGCCAGCGATAGGCTTGCTGCAAAATGGCGGGACCCAAAAACCGGTCGCCGTTCCACCAATAGCTGGGGCAGGCGGTTGAGCAGCAAAAACACAAAATACAGGCCGCGGGGCCCTTGCCGTCATGGCCGTTCAGAAGATCGGCGTCCTGCGGGCTTTGCAGTCGTTCCCGGGACGGCGCAGGCGAATCGGCCTTCAGCCATGGCTCGATCATCGTGTATTGGGCGTAAGCCTGATCAAGATCGGGCACCAGATCCTTGACGACCGGCATATGCGGCAGAGGCGAAACCTGGACGTCTCCCTTTACGTCGTCGATCGCCTTCAAACAGGCCAGCGTGTTCGTCCCGTCGATATTCATCGCGCAAGACCCGCAAATTCCCTCCCGGCAGGAGCGGCGCAGCGTCAGCGTCGAATCGACATTGTTTTTGATGTAAAGCAGGGCGTCGAGAACCATCGGGCCGCACCGATCCAAATCAATCTCATACGTGTCCCAGCGGGGATTTTCGGTTCCTTCCGGGTCCCAGCGATAAATACGAAAGGCTTTCTTGCGGCCGGGGGCGTCCCCGGCGGCGCTGACCGTCCGGCCCTTTTGAATCTTGGAATCCTGCGGTAGGGCGAATTGCGCCATGAAGAAAAATCCCACACCAGAAATAAAACAAAATCTCCCGGAAAGGATAAAGCGTTTGCAGCGGAAAGGAAAGGGGGTTTGTAACGCCGCTTAGGGCACGCGTTCGAAATATAGGGCCAATTGCGTTTCGGCCTTTCGGGCCAGCTCGCCCAGCGCGCTTTCCCGCGCGGCGTTTTCGGATACGCGCGTGGTGAAATGGCTCTGGAGCTTGTTGTAGCTGGTAATCGCCATTAATGGCCGTTCCAGAAGGACGGTCCCCGCCTGGTCGGAGAGCTTCATGGTCGTATCCAGCCGGAGTTGCGCCCGGGTCGCGTCGGCGCTTTTCGTGATGTCGAGATCGGTGATCCGCTCCTTCACGGGGTCGAAGGACAAGGTATAGGCGGGGTCGGTCGGCACGCCGTTTTGATACAGCCAGTCGATCAAAAGATTGCGCAGAATCTGGCCCTCCCGATCCGGGATGTTGGCGATTTTGATCCGGTCGAACTGCGCGGTGACCGTTTTTGCGCTCTGCGTACCGTATAGGGGCTGAAACCCGCAGGCGGCAAGAGCGAGGATAAAGCACGCAGACATGAAGATACGGAGAAAGATAAAGATCATGACTAATCAACCCTCTGTGGTTGTTCCTTTTTCTGTACGTATTCGTGCAGCGGATAGCCCATTTGGTAGCGTCTGATGACAATGTAAACAGCAAAGGCCCAGTCTATCAGCATGAGATAAAGCGGATATACGATATTTTCCCATGTCGGATCGGGAACGGCCAACATGACCATAAGGTACCGTACGCCGGAAATAAAGGCTGATATGGGGGGCTCTGTCTGAGGTCGATTGAACGATTTCCGTATCGTTGGCCAGTAGCTCAAAAAATCAATGAAGACTACGATAACCAGAGCCAAGACTGGGTTATCCGTTGCTTTCCACAATGGAATTGCCATGAAACATATAATCAGCGCGGCCCAATCGCTTTTTTTGTAATCGCGGTATCCAACGAAAAAGGCCAAAAGGGCGATTAACAGGCATGTCGCCGCCATCAGTCCCAAAACCCAAGCCGAAGGCCCGCCGTTCAGTTCGAATTGTGCCCATGCTCCTATACTTGAGACGCTTCCCAGCAAAAGCCAGGTAAAGGCATGCGGTTTGGTTTGTCCCTGATAAACGGTGTAAAGATACGTACCGTAGCGCAGCATGACGAGAACAGAACCTGCAACAGCAAAAAACAAATACTGATCCATCTGCTAACCTACACCACCACCACGTTCACGATGCGGTTGGGAACGACGATGATTTTCCGGATTTCCTTGCCCGCTGTGAATTTTTGAACGGACGGATCAGCCAGCGCTGTTTCCTGGGCTTTTTCCCGGTCGGCATCCTTGGGCAGGGTAATCGTCGCCCGGAGCTTGCCGTTGACCTGCACGGCGATCTGCACAGTGTCGGCCTGCATCAGGGTTTTATCCGCCTGCGGCCAACTTGTATCGACCAGCATCGTATTGTGGCCGATCATCTGCCACAGCTCCTCCGCCAGATGCGGGATCACCGGGTTCATGCACTGGACAAGGAATTCGATGGCCTCGCGCAAAGCCCACAGATCTGCATCATTAGAAGGTTTAAAACCCTCTATAGCATTGGACAGTTCGCGCACTTTGGCGACAGCCTTGTTCATCAAAAACGCTTCGATATCGGCGGCCACACCCGCGGCGGTCTGGTGGGCCTTGCGCCGTAAATCCATAGCGGCGTCGGAGAAGTTATCCGGCGCCGGCGTACCGGCCGGCGGAAGACTCTCCAGCGCGCCTGTTACGCTTTTATACAGCTTGTTCACATAGCGCCATGCCCCTTCGATGCCACTTTCAGTCCATTCGATATCGCGCTCCGGCGGGGAGTCGGACAAAATAAACAGCCGCGCTGCATCCGCGCCGTAGGTATCCATGATCACTTCCGGGTCAACGACGTTTTTCTTGGATTTCGACATTTTGATCGAGGGCCCGACTTTGACGGACGACTTGTCTGCCATAGCTTCGTATTCTGTGGGATAAAGCCACTGGCCGTTGTTACCTTGATAGGTTTCGTGTGTGACCATGCCCTGGGTGAACAGGCCGGAAAACGGCTCGCTCACATCCAGATAGCCGCAATCCCGCATGGCGCGGGTGAAAAACCGAGAGTAAAGCAAGTGCAGCACAGCATGCTCGACTCCGCCGATATACTGGTCCACCGATAGCCAATACCCGGCTTTTTTCTTGTCGAAACCGGTCGCCTCGTTTCGGGGGTCGCAATAGCGCGCGAAGTACCAGCTCGATTCGAAGAACGTGTCGAACGTGTCTGTTTCTCTCTCCGCCGCGGCGCCGCAAGACGGGCACGTGGTGTGTTTCCATGTCGGGTGATGCGCCAGCGGATTGCCGGGCTTATCAAAGCTGACATCTTTGGGAAGCGCGACGGGCAATTGATCTTCCGGCACCGGCACCACGCCGCAAGACGGGCAGTTAATCATCGGGATCGGGCATCCCCAATAGCGCTGGCGCGACACGCCCCAATCGCGCAGACGGTACTGCGTGGTGCCAAAACCGATGCCCATCTCTTCGATCTTTTTGATCGCGGCGTTGATCGCCTCGGGCACGGACAGGTCATTGAGGAAATCGGAGTTCATGAGGGTGCCGTCGCCGGTATAGGCTTCGGTCAAGGGTTCCTCACCGCCGCTGACGACTGCCGTAATCGGCAAATCGTATTTCTGCGCGAAATCGAAGTCTCGCTGATCGTGCGCCGGGCAGCCGAAGATCG
>JAGRJZ010000022.1:11771-12104 GCA_020442505.1 Alphaproteobacteria bacterium
CCATCAGGATGAAGTTGGCGACGTAAACAGGCAGGGTAACGTCCAGCAAAAACGGGTGCGCAACCCGTATGCCGGTGTCAAAGCCCAGTTTTTCGGCTTGCGCTATGGCTTCTTCGGATGTGCCGACAGACTCGCATTGCTTGATGAAGTCAGAAAAACCGTCTTTACCTTCCGCCAGTTTTTTGCTCATCGGATGATCGGGTGCCAGCGCTACGAATGCCGCCCCGAAGAGCGTATCCGGACGGGTTGTGAAGATTTCAATGTGATCGTCACTTCCCACCACACCGAACTTAAACTGCGCCCCTCTACTCTTGCCAATCCAGTTGCGCTGCA
>JAGRJZ010000023.1 GCA_020442505.1 Alphaproteobacteria bacterium
CTATCTTTCCCTCTCCATTTACGGGGCCCTTCTCGTTTTTTGGCAGCTTTTTTGGCTCTTCCTCATTTGAAACGGGTTTCATGGACTCCCCTCCCTCCCCCGATCGGTTGACGAGATAGTCTACCCGGCGAGCTGTCTCAAAACATAGTGCAAAATCCCGCCATTACGATAGTAGTCAACTTCGTCCGCGGTATCGAGACGGCACAATAACGGCACATCCTTCGTCGTACCGTCCTCATACGCGATACGCAGCGTGAACGCGGCGCGGGGTTTCAGACCGGCTGCAATCCCGGACAGAGAGAACGTTTCCCGCCCCGTCAAGCCCAGCGTCTTGCGCGTGGTGCCGTCTTTGAACTGAAGCGGCAACACGCCCATTCCGACCAAATTCGAACGGTGAATCCGCTCGAAGCTCTCCACGATCACGGCCTTCACGCCGAGCAGGCGCGTCCCCTTGGCCGCCCAGTCGCGGGAAGAGCCCGTGCCGTATTCCTTCCCACCGATCACGACCAGCGGCGTGCCGCTTTCCTGATATTTCATCGCGGCGTCGTAGATACTCATCTGCTCGCCGGATGGCACATACGCCGTATAGCCGCCCTCGACCCCGTCGAGCATTTCGTTCTTGATCCGGATATTGGCAAAAGTCCCGCGGGTCATCACCCGGTCGTTCCCGCGGCGGGAGCCGTAGGAATTGAAATCGCGCGGGGCCACGCCATGATCGACGAGGTATTGCCCGGCCGGGTGCTCCGGCTTGAACGACCCGGCGGGCGAGATATGGTCCGTCGTCACACTGTCGCCCAGCAAGGCCATACAGCGCGCGTTCTCAATATCGGCGATCGCCGGCAGATCCTTTTTAATCCCCCCAAAGAAAGGCGGGTTTTGTATATAGGTGGATTTTTCGCTCCAGGCATAGGTCTGCCCCCCCGTGCTGGAAATGGCCTGCCATTGTTCCGGACCTTTGAACACGTCGGCATAGCGCTCCCGGAACATCGCGGGCGTCAGCGCCTTGGAAACCGTCTGCGCGATCTCCGCGTTAGTAGGCCAGATATCCTTCAGATAGACCTCGTTGCCGTCTCGATCCTGTCCCAGCGAATCGTTCACCATATCCACCGCCATCGACCCGGCGATCGCGTAGGCCACGACCAGCGGCGGGCTGGCCAGATAATTCGCCTTCACATGGGGGTTGATCCGCCCCTCGAAGTTCCGGTTCCCGGACAAAACCGAGGTCACGGTCAAATCCCCCGCCTCGACCGCCTGCGCGATCGGCGCGGGCAAGGGCCCGGAATTCCCGATACAGGTCGTACAGCCATACCCCACCAGATCGAACCCGAGCGCGTCCAGATCGTCCTGCAATCCGGCTTTTTTCAGATAATCGGTAACGACCTGCGAGCCCGGCGCGAGGGACGTCTTCACCCACGGCTTGACAGAGAGGCCCTTTTCCCGGGCCTTTTTCGCAACCAGCCCCGCCGCGATCAGGACAGAGGGGTTGGAGGTGTTCGTACAGCTCGTAATCGCCGCGATCACAACATCGCCGTTTTTCAGCTCGTAATCCGCGCCCTCGACCGGCACGGTTTTTTCTTCCGAGCAAACATTGGCGAATGAAGCGACAGATTCTTTCAACAAAATCCGGTCTTGCGGGCGCTTGGGACCGGAAATACAGGGCTCCACCGCCCCCATGTCCAAATGCAACGTGTCGGTAAAGAGGGGCTCCGCGCCCGGCTCCCGCCACATGCCCTGCTCCTTCGCATAGGATTCGACCAGCGCGACACGGTCCTCGTCCCGCCCGGTAAAGCGCAGATACCGCAGCACCTCATCATCAATCGGGAAGAAGCCGCAGGTCGCGC
>JAGRJZ010000024.1 GCA_020442505.1 Alphaproteobacteria bacterium
TTTGTTCGAATGGAGACTAGATTGCTTGACGACCCGGCGTTTGCCGCACTTAAAAAAGAATTTGCCCTGACGCCACGCTG
This sequence comes from Alphaproteobacteria bacterium, assembly GCA_020442505.1. Lineage (GTDB taxonomy): Bacteria > Pseudomonadota > Alphaproteobacteria > Micavibrionales > Micavibrionaceae > JACKJA01. Next base: position 81 of record JAGRJZ010000024.1, read on the forward strand.
TATGCCGTTTGAGGCGAATGGGCAAACAGTATATGTTGGAAAATCCTACTGACCAGAAAACAAAGGAGAAAAAAATGGACGACGTATTAGGAAACAAAGCCGAGGAAATCATTCAGTTGCTGATGCAGCAGAACGAATTGCTTGAGAAGCTTTTGGAAAAGCCTGGTTGCGGTTGTGGCGATGGCGGCGGGTGTTGCAAGGACGAAGACAAAGGCCCCTGTATGGACGAGGATGAAGGATCCTGTTGCGGCGGCGGCTGTCACTGACCGCTTTCTCTGATCAAAACATGGAACAATCGTCATCCCGGCGCGATGACGTTTTGTGAGGATGGAAAAGGGTATGATCTTTTCTCCCTTTGAACGGATGGTGGCCGGGCGGTATTTGCGTGCGCGCAAGGCTGAGGGGTTCGTCTCCGTCATCGCGGCGTTTTCCTTTCTGGGGATCATGCTGGGCGTGGCGACGCTGATCATCGTGATGTCCGTGATGAACGGTTTTCGGGCGGAGCTGGTCGGTCGGATCTTGGGCTTGAACGGGCATATCAGCGTCTATGCCCAGGGCGTGCCTTTGAGCGGCTATCAAGACCTTGCCGTGCGAGTCGCCGCTGTGCCGGGCGTGACCGCCGTGATCCCCGTGATCGAAAGCCAGGCGCTGCTATCGATCGGGGGGCGGGCGACCGGGGTAGTCGTGCGCGGGATCGCGCCTGCGGATTTCTTTGCCCGGCCCGTTCTGGCGGACGGGATTCTGGCCGGGGACCAAACCACGTTCGAGGGCAACGTCGTAGCGATCGGCGCGGAAATGGCCGATCGTTATCATTTGACCCTGGGGGACGAAGTGACCCTGATCGCGCCCAAGGGAAAGGCCGGGCCATTCGGGACCATTCCGCGGTCTCGCACCTATCAGGTTGGCGCGGTCTTCGACGTCGGCATGTACGAATATGACAGCGGGTTTGTCTTTATGCCGCTGCCGGCCGCGCAGGTTTTTTTCCAGATGCAGGGCACGGTCAGCGCGCTGGACGTCATGACGTACGACCCCGTGCATCTGGGCAAGGTTCGCGCCGGGGTGGAGTCCGCGGTGGCCGGGCTGGCAACGGCCCGCGACTGGCGCGATATGAACAACAGCTTCCTGAACGCTTTGCAGGTTGAACGCAACGTGATGTTTCTGATCCTGACGCTGATTATCGTCGTCGCGGCGTTCAATATTATTTCCAGCATGATTATGCTGGTCAAGGATAAGGGCCGCGATATCGCGATCATGCGCACGATGGGCGCGCGACGTGGAAGTATGATGAAGATTTTTATGCTGACCGGGGCGAGCATCGGGTTTGCCGGGACGGCAGGCGGCGCGGTTTTAGGGATCGTGTTTGCGCTGAATATCGAGAGCATCCGGCAATGGCTGCAAGCCCTGACCGGGACGGAACTGTTCTCGGCCGAGATCTATTTTCTCTCCCAACTGCCCGCGCAGGTCGAGTGGCACGAGGTTGCGCTGGTCATCGGGATGGCGTTCCTTTTGTCGATCCTGGCGACTCTCTATCCCGCCTGGCGCGCGGCAAGACTCGACCCGGTGGAGGCGCTAAGGTATGAGTAGGGCTTTAAAACGCGAAAGGACGACATGACCGCTCTCCTGCAAGTCGAACATCTCGAAAAGACCTTTCGGCAAGGCGGGGAGAGCTTGTCTGTGCTCAAGGACCTTTCCATGACCATCGAAAAGGGCGAGATGGTTGCCCTCGTCGGTCCGAGCGGCGCGGGGAAGTCCACGTTGTTACAGCAGATCGGCTTGCTCGATACGCCCACGGCGGGGACAATCTGCGTGGACGGGAGTGACGTCACCGCCCTGAACGATGCGGCGCGGACAGGAATCCGGCGGGATGTTATGGGGTTCGTGTATCAGTTTCACTACCTTCAACCCGAATTTTCCGCGCTGGAGAACGTCGTGATCCCGCAGATGATCGCCGGTCTGACGAAGAAGGAGGCCGCACTGCGCGGGAAGAAACTGCTGACCGCGCTGGGGCTGGGCCACCGACTGGATCATCGCCCGGCGCGTCTGTCGGGCGGGGAGTGCCAGCGTGTCGCGATCGCCCGGGCGCTGGCGAACAATCCAAAGCTTCTGCTGGCGGACGAGCCGACCGGAAACCTCGATCCCGAGACAGCGGAGACCGTGTTCGGGATTTTGACCGAGCTGGTCCGCCGGGCCGGGATCGGGGCGCTGATCGCGACGCATAATATGGACCTTGCCCGCCGGATGGATCGGGGGCTCGTGCTGCAAGGCGGGCGACTTTGCGATCTATAGGGTTCTTCGTTTTTGGATTTAAGGCTTGACTTTTTCGTCTTTTTGTAGGAATAAAGTCTTATATACACGACGAGTCTATCTTTTTGAGGCGATCAGGTCACCAGGGCTTTAAGGAATTTTGCGTTATGCGGTTGCTGTTGATCGAGGATGACGAAAACCTTGGAAAGGCCACGGCAGAGGGACTCCGGGACGCGTACGCGGTGGATTGGGCCCGCTCGGCAGAGGAGGGGGACGCCGCGCTTGCCACGATCTCTTACACGTTGATCGTTCTGGATATCAGTCTTCCCGGAATGTCCGGCCTTGATTTTTTGCGGGCGCTGCGGCGCGCGAAGAAGACGATTCCGGTTCTGCTCCTGACGGCGCGGGACGCCGTTCGCCACCGGGTCGAGGGGCTGAATGCCGGGGCGGACGATTATCTGGTCAAGCCGTTCGAGCTGGACGAGCTTTTGGCGCGCTGCGGGGCTCTGATCCGCCGTAGCGCCGGGCACGCAAGCCCGAGCCTGCTTCACCGGGATTTGGTCTATGAGCCGGCCTCCGGCTATCTGGAAAAAAGCGGTGCGCCAGTTTTGCTGTCAGGGCGTGAACGGCGTATTTTCGATTGTCTGATGCACAATATCGGCCGCCCGGTCTCCAAGGATAAAATTACGGAAAGCGTCTATGATTGGTCCTCTGAGGAGGTTGAAAGCAACACGATCGAGGTGCATGTCGCGGCGTTGCGTCGCAAGCTGGGCCGGTCGTTGATTAAAACGATCCGGGGCGTGGGGTATATGATCGTACCATGAAAAACTATTCCCTGCGGACCCGTTTGATTGCCTGGATCAGCGTGCCGATCATCGTCGCGACGCTTTTGGCCCTTTTGTCCAGTTATCATTTCGCGCGTCAGGAGATCGAAGAGGTCTACGATGCGCAGCTGGTCCACGCGGCGAAGGTGCTTTTGCAGCTGACCGAACATGAGATTCTGAAAGATCGGGGTGTTGATCTGGGGCTTGAGAATCCGGCCTGGCAGCATCGATATGAACGAAATCTGGGGTTTCGTATCTGGGGCAGAGAGGGGGTGGTGACCCGTTCCCGAAACACGGAGGCGTTCGGTGATTTTCAAGCGCCGCCAGGCTTTTCGAACGCGACTCTAAACGGCGAGGCGTGGCGCTTTTTCGTGCTTTTTCAGCCGGAAAACGGAATTAAGATCGAAGTGTCCGAGCGCTACGACATTCGCTACGAACTCGTCGTGCAACTGATGGCCTCGTTGATCGTGCCGGCGCTTTTGTTCCTGCCGGTGATTTTGCTGATGACCTGGGGCGGGGTGCGCCGCGTTTTGAAGCCGGTCGTCAGGCTGTCGACGGATGTCGATCAACGCAGCAGCGGCGATTTGTCCCCCATCCGCAAGGATCATATTCCCCGGGAGATCGCGCCGCTTATTCTGGCGCTGAATCGTCTGTTTGGGCGTCTGGAGGATAGTTTCAAGCGGGAGCGGGAGTTTACCGACCACGCGGCGCATGAGCTTCGTACGCCCCTGGCAGCGATGAAGACTCAAACGCAGGTGTTGATGAAGCAGGCAAAATCTGTGCCGGCGGCGCGGGAGGGGCTGGAAAACCTGCATGCCTCCATCAACCGGGCGACGCGCCTCGTGGAGCAGCTTCTGGCCCTGGCCCGTCTCCAGCACGA
>JAGRJZ010000025.1:0-1952 GCA_020442505.1 Alphaproteobacteria bacterium
AGACGGATTTCCTTCTCAAGATCGTCGCCCATGACTGGGACGACTACCAGCATTTTCACGGCGAGGTCCTGACCAAGGCCCCGCATGTGGTCTCGGTCCGATCATCTTTGGCGATTCGAACCGGGAAATGTCAGCCGGGTATTCCGATCAGCGATATTTAAGACGGCTTCCAGGATAAAAAACATTTTCCTGTGCGAGGTGTTTTTCCTTAATTAGTCACGAAAATCGATTATTTTTCGGGAACCCGTTCGGGGGCAAACGTCCTGCCGAAGCCCGACGGCCCAGCCAGGGAAGCACGTCTTCCACGGTGGTTTCTCCAGCACCGTATTTGAAGGGCAAACCGCTTTCCAGACGGAACGGACGAATATCCGACACCCCGCCGTCTTTGTAGCGTTGCAGGATGACGCCCTTCCCTTTGGCCATCACGGGCAATTCGGCACGCGGAAAGATCAGCATCTTTCTATTTTGACCGATCACTGCGATGTGGTCGTCGGTCTCGGAGATTGGAACACAAAGGACAGCCTCGCTCTTACCCGAAATGCTCAAAATCTGCTTGCCGCTGCGGGTCTGGGCCAGAACGTCCTTTTCGGCAACTATAAATCCACGCCCCTCATCTGACACGATAATGAGGCTCGCTTCCGGATCATGAACCTTTGATGACGCGATATCGGCATCATTCGGCAAATCGATCATCAAACGCAACGGCTCGCCGAACCCTCGTCCCGAGGGCAATTTATCACACCCAACCGTGTAAAAACGACCGTTCGTCCCAAACACCAAAAGTTTATCTGTCGTCTGCGCCTCGATTACAAAACTCCCGCGATCTCCGTCTTTGTATTTTATGTCACCAGAATTAACTCCGTGCCCCTTCATCGCCTTGATCCAGCCTTTAGCCGAAAGGATAACCGTCAGCGGTTCCTTCTCGATCATGGCCTCTTCCAGGCTTTCCACATCTACGGGCACGGGCGCCGTTCCGATGTCCGTCCGGCGCGCACCCAACGGCGTGGCGGGTCCGAACAGTTTTTTCAACTCGCCGATCTGCTTACGGATTTCCTTCCATTGCCGGCTTTCCGATGCAATCAAAGTTTGTAAACTATCTCTTTCCTTACACAGATCCTCGTGTTCACGGCGTAGCGCCATTTCTTCCAGCTTCCGCAAATTCCGTAATTTCATGTTCAAAACGGCTTCGGCCTGGACATCGGTTAAAGCAAACGCTTTGATCAACTCAGCCTTGGGATCGTCTTCCTCCCGCACGATCCGGATCACTTCGTCAATGTTCAAATAGACGATCAAGTAACCGTCCAGAATTTCGATCCGGAGCAAGACTTTCTCGAGCCGATATTGCGAGCGCCGAACCAGAACCTCTTGCCGGTGATTTAGCCAGGCGGAAAGAATTTCCTTGATATCCATGACGCGCGGCACGGCCCCGCCGTCCAGCACGTTCAGGTTCATATTAAAACGCGTTTCCAAATCCGTCGCGCGGAACAGGGCCTCCATCAGCAATTCCGGCGCGACGTTCCGGCTTTTGGGAACCAAAACCAGTCTGATATCCTCGGCGCTTTCATCGCGCACGTCATCCAGCATCGGCAATTTTCGGGCATTAATAAGTTCGGCAATCCGCTCCACGAGTCTCGATTTTTGTACCTGATAAGGAATTTCCGTGACGATAATCTGATATTGCCCCTGTTTTAGCTCTTCCCTGTGCCAACGGGCACGAACCCGGAAAGATCCTTTTCCGGTTCGATATGAGTTCAAAACGCTCTCTTTTGCTTCGACCATGACCCCGCCTGTGGGGAAATCTGGGCCGTATATGACGCTTAAAAGATCCTCAAGATCCGGTTCCGCGTCCGAGTCCAAAATCAAAAGCATCGCATCGCATAATTCATGGACGTTGTGCGGCGGAATATTCGTGGCCATCCCGACGGCGATCCCCGCCGCGCCGTTGGCCAGCA
>JAGRJZ010000025.1:1959-3336 GCA_020442505.1 Alphaproteobacteria bacterium
GTTCGGGAACGCAGCGGGCAGCACCACAGGCTCCAGCGTCTCCCCGTCATAGGTTGCTCGGAAATCGACCGCGTTTTCGTCGATCCCCTCCAGCATCAGGCGCGCGACCGCCGTCAGGCGCGCCTCTGTATACCGCATGGCGGCGGCGTTATCGCCGTCGATGTTTCCGAAATTTCCTTGCCCGTCTACGAGGGGATATCTCACCGCAAAATCCTGCGCCAGACGCACCATCGCATCGTACACCGCCGTGTCGCCGTGCGGGTGGAACTTACCGATGACGTCCCCGACGACGCGCGCGCATTTTTTGGGCTGCGTGTCCGGCGCGAGTTTGAGCTGGTACATCGCATAGAGAAGCCGCCGGTGGACGGGCTTCATCCCGTCGCGCACGTCCGGCAACGCCCGGTCCATGATCGTGGACAGCGCATACGACAAATACCGTCCGGAGAGAATCTCCGACAACGGCTGGTCGACAATTTGCTGGTCAATCATAGGGGGATTTTTACTCATGAGGCTTTCTTACCCCATGAAACCCGGCCTGTCACGGGGATTTTCGCACTTTGAATCCTCGGCGCTCACAAAAACGTCATCTGCCGATTTATTCGGGGGATCTATTTCGTTTTAACCGCGAAGACGCGAAGGAACGAAGAATTTTATACTCCGCACACACGCCTAGGCAGAGAATAGCGATGGCCAGCTAATTCAACCTGTTGTGCTTCCGCAGGGACTTTTACAAACATATTTCGTGAAATTCCATAAACAGGAATCGTGACGGTTTTTCCATCATCAGAAGCCTTTGGCTCCGTATTCGGCAAACCGTTGCGTTCGTAGCCGTTCAAAAGCCTTCGTTTCCTCGTTGTAAAAACGCCGTAATTGCTGTGCGCGCTGTGGTCAAAAAAGCGATTTTTCAAACCGTTCCTGAAACTGCCGCCTTGCCGCGGGAACGCCGTTTGATGCCTGGACGAATACCCAGTGTTCGAGGAAATAACCGGTGAGTTTCAGACCTTTTAACACGTCTTCCGCTCCCCCCCTGCCCCCCCCGCTAGCGGGGGGGACGTCTCCGGCACAGGCGGAGACCGGGGGGGAGAAAACGGGCTTCAAAAACGCCGGCAATGCCAAAAGCCGATCCTTATAAATCACGCCCGCCGCTTCGCTGACCGCTCGTCCGGTTTTGGGGGACACGTAGGCCAGCGTCGCGGGATCACCGCCCGCCGCGCATCTGTCGAGCACCAGCGCGAATCCCAGCTCCCGCAGCAGGGCGATTTCCCACATCACATAGACCGCGCCCCAATATTCACTCTCCAGGGCCTCGAACAGCGCCGTCAGCCCATGAAACAGGCCCGGGGGGCCCTCTCGCTCCGGCAGGGCCGCGTCGCACAG
>JAGRJZ010000026.1 GCA_020442505.1 Alphaproteobacteria bacterium
GCGATCGAGATGGCCAAACGGGCGGGTTTTGGGATTATCCTTTCCCACCGCTCCGGCGAGACGGAGGACTCCACCATCGCCGATCTGGCCGTCGCGACGAATGCCGGGCAAATCAAGACGGGGTCTCTCTCCCGCTCCGACCGGATCGCGAAATACAACCAGCTGCTGCGGATCGAAGAAGCGCTGGACGAGCAGGCGCAATACGCCGGCGCACGTATTTTGCGGGCCCTTCCCCGAAAAGCCGCCAAAAAAGCCGCATGAAACCGACACCCGCCATGATCGGCCTGCTGCATTTTGTCGGAATCGGCGGAATCGGGATGAGCGGAATCGCTGAAATTCTCCACGCGCTGGGCTACGCCGTGCAGGGCTCGGATCTGTCTGGCGACAGCGCGAACGTTCAGCGTCTGCGGAACAAAGGGCTTTCCGTTTTCACCGGACATGACGCCGCTCATATCGAGGGCGCCACCGTAGTGGTGGTTTCCTCTGCCGTCAAGCCCGATAACCCGGAGCTGAAGGCCGCGCGGGCGGCGCGTATCCCGGTCGTGCGCCGGGCGGATATGCTGGCCGAGCTGATGCGCCTGAAGACAGCAATCGCAATCGGCGGCACGCATGGTAAGACGACGACAACCTCGCTGATTGGCTCCATGCTGGAGGAAGGCGGTTTGGACCCGACCGTCATCAATGGCGGGATCGTCAACAGCTACGGCACGAATACACGGCTGGGCGCGGGGGAGTGGATGGTGGTGGAGGCCGACGAAAGCGACGGGACCTTTACGCGTCTGCCCGCGACGGCGGTTGTCGTGACCAATATGGATCCGGAGCATATGGAGCATTACGGTTGTTTTGATAACCTCCGCAAGGCCTACAAACGCTATGTCGAAAACGTTCCATTTTATGGCTTTGCCGTTTTGTGCCTCGACCATCCGGAGGTTCAAAGCCTTGTGCCCGAGCTGACCGACCGGCGGATTGTAACCTATGGCTTCAACCCACAGGCCGACGTGCGGGCGCTGAATCTCCGCTCCGGCGCGGATGGCAGCACCTTTGACGTCGCTTTTGCCGACAAAGTCGTGAATGATGTGTATCTGCCAATGCTGGGAAGGCATAACGTGCAAAATGCGCTGGCGGCGCTGGCCGTCGGGCGAGAGCTTGAAATGACCGAATCCGCGATGAAAAAAGCCCTGCGGCATTTCGGGGGGGTCAAGCGGCGCTTCACGAAAACCGGCGAAAGCCACGGTGTCACGGTGATCGACGATTACGGTCATCACCCGGTGGAAATCGCCGCTGTTCTCAAAGCAGCACGGAGCGCGGTGACAGAGGGCGAAGGCCGCGTTATCGCCGTCATGCAGCCGCACCGCTATTCACGCCTGAACGATTTGATGGACGCGTTCTGCACCTGCTTTAATGACGCCGATAGCGTCATTGTCGCTGATGTCTATGCCGCAGGTGAATCCCCGATCACCGGCGCTGACAAGGCTCATCTGACTGCGGGGATCAAAGCCCACGGCCACCGGGACGTCGTAGCGCTGGATACCCGGGAAGATCTCGCACGTCTCGTCGCCGCCCGCGCTCGCCCCGGTGACTACGTCATCTGCCTGGGCGCGGGGGATATCACGAAATGGGCCTATGCCCTTCCCGCCGAGCTGGACGGGGCGTTTTCGAAGAATCACTCTCCCCTAAGGGAGAAAGTGGCCGACCAACGGGAGGCCGGGTGAGGGATTTATGCCTGTTAAAACAGATTTATCGCCCGACGACCTTTCCGCGATGCTGGCGCTTTACGATCTGGGGGGATACGTAGCCGCGCAGCCTTTTCCGAACGGGGCGGTTCACACGAATTTGCGGCTCGACACGACGAAGGGACGCTACGTTCTGCGATACTACGAGAAGCGTTCGCCGGAATGGATCGCGTTTGAAAGCAGCTTGATTTCCTTCCTGCGAGCGCGGGATTATCCCACGCCCCGGCCGATTCCGGACAAAAATTGCGACATTGTCGCTTATTACGACGGCAAGCCCTATACGATTTTCGACTTTGCCGCCGGGACGCACGGGGAGAACCCGAACGACAGCCCCTATGATTTTCGTTACGACGAAACGGCGCGGGTGATCGCGCGGCTGCACGATCTGACGGCGGGGTATGAGCCCGTTTTCGCCGAACACCGCGAGGGGCGGGATAAAGAGGACGCTTGGGCGATCGCGCAGGAAACGGCAAAGAAAATCGTCGATCCCGCGCTGCGGGGGGAGCGTCTGTCATGGTACCGGGCGGAGCTGGATAAAATAGCCTTGCCCGCCGGTTTGCCTCGCGGGGTGTGCCATGCGGACGTTAATTACGGGAACTTCCTGTTCGACGGCGGGCGGGTGAGCGCCGTTTTGGATTTTGATATGGCGTGTTGCACGTATCTCGTTTACGACCTCGCGAACCTGATTTACTGGTGGGCGTGGCCGCCGGAGAAAGGGTTGAATTTTGAGACGGCGCGCCGCATAGTTAAGGCGTATGAGGCCGTGCGGCCCTTGGACGAATCCGAGAAGGCGCACCTGTACAACGCCCTGAAAATGGTGTTCATGATGGATGTCGCGTGGTTCATTGACGATGCCAATGGCGATATGGGGGAAAGCAGGCAAGGCCTTGATTTTTTGACGGCCATGGGCC
>JAGRJZ010000027.1 GCA_020442505.1 Alphaproteobacteria bacterium
AACAGGCCGCGCCGTTTTGGGCGGCCTCGATCGCGCGCTTGTAATGAAAATGGATGTCGGCCACGATAGGAACGCCAACCGCCGGAACGATCTGTTTCAACGCGGCGCTGGACTCTTCGTCGGGGCACGAAACCCGGACGATATCCACGCCAGCGTCTTCCGCGCGACGAATTTGCGCGATCGTGCCGACGACGTCGGTCGTCTGGGTATTTGTCATGGTCTGAACGGTAATCGGGGCGTCTCCGCCGACCGGGACGGTTCCGACCATGATCTGGCGGGTCTTGCGTCGTGCAATGTGCCGCCAGGGTCTGATATGTGTGTGATCGCGGGTCATAATAAGATCGCTAGTGTTTATCTGTTGCGGGATATGGCCGTTCTTCCCTCGCGGCCGTTTCGATCGCGGCGAAGGCGGCCGCCTCGAGCGGCATCTTACCGTCCATCGTCCAGTTTTCATGGAGATGGCTTTGTGCTTGCCAGCTCAGCGGTACGGGGGGGATCTCCTGTACGGTGCGGGCCTGCGTTGCCGAACCGTTCAAAAGCGCAACCCCGCCGATCAGCAAGACAAGCCCCGCCAGAGAGCCCACCAAAACGAACAGATTGGGGATTTTGCTTTCCGATGCGGGGACGGGGAAGGATAGCTCCGGCCGGGACGTGCGGTCGGCGTTGTATTGTTCTTTGAACAGGCGGACGACGTCATCCGGCGGCAAGCCCAGATATTCGGCATAAACCCGGACGAAACCGATCGCGTAGACCCGCCCGGGTAGTTTCTCAAGATCGCCCCTTTCGATCGCGTCAAGCTGGCTGGCACGAATGCGCAAAATGGACTCGATATATATCAGGCTCTGACCGTAATGTTGACGTGTCTGACGCAGGATCAGACCGATCGGTACGTCATTGCCCCCACGCGGAGCGGGGTCTTCTCCGGGGAAGGGGGGGGAGACGGAATGTTCAAAAGCCACTGACATGGTACCCCACAGCCGGGTGTTATGTATTACCCGTTATTTTTATCGTCATGATTACTCTTTTCCAAACCGTACGCCTCGTGCAGCGCGCGGATGGCTTCCTCTGCATAGGAATCGTCGATCAAAACGCTGATCTTGATTTCCGATGTCGCGATCACGTGAATATTGATCTTATGACGGCCCAGTGTCTCGAACATCGTCTTCGCCACGCCGGCGTGGCTTTTCATGCCGATCCCGACGACCGACACCCTGGCCAGCGACCCGTTCGATAAAACGGCCTCGCACTCAAAATCCGTGCTGTTCTCAAGCAAGGACAAGGTTGTCTGAAGATCCGTTTTTGCCACGGTAAAGGTGATATCGGTGGTTTTTCCGTCATGACCGACATTTTGCACGATCATGTCCACGTTGACCTTCGCGGCGGCCAGAGGAGCAAAAACAGTTGCGGCGACCCCAGGTTTGTTTTGTACGTTCAACAAGGTCACTTTTGCTTCGTTCCGTTGACAGGTAATCCCGCTGACGATCTCTTTTTCCATGATGTTTCCCTCTTTTGTTACCAGCGTCCCGGGCATATCGCTGCCGATGGCGTCGTCGAAGCTGGACAGGACCTGGACGGGCACATCGCGCTTCATCGCCATTTCGACGGAGCGAACCTGCAGGACCTTGGCCCCCATGGATGCCATCTCGAGCATTTCCTCGTAAGAGATCATCGGCAGCTTCCGCGCGGCCGGGACAACCCGCGGATCGGTCGTATAGACCCCGTCCACATCCGTGTAAATGTCGCAGCGATCCGCGGCCAAAACCGCAGCTAGCGCCACGGCAGAGGTGTCGGACCCCCCGCGGCCCAGAGTCGTGATACGGTTTGTTTTGCTCAGCCCCTGGAAGCCCGCCAGAACGGCGACTTCTCCGCCGGACAGGGATTCCTTCATCGCTTCCCCGCCGATATCCCGGATCCGGGCCCGGCCGTGGGAATTGTCGCAGCGAATGGGGACCTGCCACCCTTGCCAGGAGCGTGCTTTGACCCCCCGTTTCTGGAGGGCCAGCGCCATCAGGCCGGACGTCACTTGCTCCCCGCTCGAGACCACCGCATCGTATTCCTGCGCGTCTTGATAGGGGGCGATCTGATGACAGTATTCCACCAGCTGGTTTGTGACCCCGGCCATGGCGGAGACCACCACGGCGACCTGATTGCCGCGTTTGACCTCGCGCACGACCTTGTCCGCCGCCCGTTCGATCCGCGCGACATCCGCAACGGAGGTGCCGCCAAATTTCACAACTATTCTGGGCATTGCATCCCTGTTTTTAATCGACTATGTCTTAAGCTCTATCCGACAAAGACCGGAATTGTAAAGGAAGATTTGTAGTTGCAATGAAAACGACGATTGACCCGGAGGAGATTTCTCACTTTGCGATGGATTCCGCTCGCTGGTGGGAGGAAAACGGACCGTTCGGACCCCTACATCGCATGAATCCGGTGCGAATGGGCTTTATCAGGGATGAAATCTGCCGGCATTTCGGAGAAAAACCGTCCGGCTTGAGGCCTCTGGCGGGGCGGACGGTTCTCGACATCGGTTGCGGAGGGGGGCTTGCCTGTGAATCCCTGGCCCGGATGGGGGCGGCCGTGACCGGGATCGACGCGGACGCGACTGCTATCGCCGTCGCGATAGACCACGCGGGGCAATCCGGACTCGATATAGCCTATCGCCACGGCGGGGCGGAGAGTCTTCTTCCGGCCCAGGCCGGGCGCTATGACGTGGTCACCGCTCTGGAGATCGTGGAGCATGTCAGCGATCTGGACGCCTTTGTGGCAAGCGCCGCGGCTCTGTGCAAGCCGGGGGGGCTGCTTGTCTTTTCCACGCTAAACCAGACGGCGCGATCCTTCGCCCTGGGGATCGTCGCGGCGGAATATATTCTGCGCTGGGTTCCGCGGGGGACTCATCGCTGGCGAAAATTCGTGCGGCCGGCCGTATTGGCGGCGGCGTTCCGGCGTGCAGAGCTTTCTTCGAACGCAATAAAAGGCATTGTCTTCAATCCTTTTTCTGGCGAATTTCAGGTGTCAGATAAAGATATTGCGGTTAATTATGTTATGACCGCCGTAAAGTAAGATGAGCGATCAGTTTGCCTTGTATCTTCGGGCGGGGTTCGTTACAAAACGACAAAGAATAGGAAGAAAGGAAGATCGTTCTCCGATGGCGTTACCCTATCAAGAACCTGCCGATATGACAATCTTCCGTGCCGATTTTCCTGTTCTGGCGCATAAGATGAACGACAGGCCGCTAGCCTATCTGGATAGCGGCGCCAGCGCCCAAAAGCCTTTGATCGTCATCAATGCGATCCGGGATGCCTATGAATCCCATTACGCGAATATCCATCGCGGGCTGTATCATTTCTCGCAGGCGATGACCTATGAATTCGAACGCGCCCGCAAAAAAGTTGCTGACTTTCTGGGCGTAGATGACGAGCGGGAAATCGTCTTTACCCGCAACGCGACGGAGGGAATCAATCTGGTCGCGCAAAGCTGGGCCCGGACGGCGCTGAAGCCCGGGGACGAGGTCATACTGACCGGGATGGAACACCACGCCAATATCGTCCCGTGGCAACTGTTACGGGACCAGATCGGGATCGTCCTGAAGATGATCCCGGTGCGAGAAGACGGCACGCTCGATCTTGCGGTTTATAAAGGACTTTTGTCGGAGCGGACACGTCTGGTCGCGGCGGTTCATGTCTCGAACGCGCTGGGAACGGTGAACGATGTCGCGGCGCTGGCGAAAACGGCCAAAACGTTCAATCCCGCGATCAGGATTCTGATCGACGGATCACAAGCCGTGGTGCACCGGGCCGTAGATATCCCCGCGATCGGGTGCGATTTCTACGTGATGACGGGGCACAAGCTATACGGTCCGACCGGGATCGGCGCGCTTTGGGGGCGCTATGATCTTTTGGCCGCGATGCCGCCCTATCAGGGGGGCGGGGATATGATCGAGCGGGTCACATTCGAAGAAACGACCTATAAAGATCCACCCGCCCGTTTCGAGGCTGGCACCCCCGCCATCGCCGAGGCGATCGGACTCGGAGCCGCGATCGACTACGTCCGGATGGTCGGCATAGAGGTAATCGCGATCCATGAAAAACAGATCTATGATTATACGATGGCGCAATTGGCTACGGTCGGGGGTCTACGCTTTTACGGGACGGCCCCGGACAAGGCCGGGATTATCAGCCTGACGGCCGACTGGGCGCATATCAGCGATATCGGGATGATCCTGGATCAATGCGGCGTGGCCGTACGAACGGGCCATCATTGCTGTATGCCGTTGATGCAGCGCTTCGAGATTGACGGAACTCTGCGCGCCTCCCTTGGACTTTATACGAATAAGGACGATATAGACGCCTTTGTGGGCGCGCTGAAAAAAGCCAAAGAGATGCTGGGATGATGACCGAGACAGTCAATGAGAAGCCGGATAACAAAGCCGCGCTGGATGAGCTGGCAGAGCCGCCGCTGCTGACGGGCGACCGGACGCATGCTTTGTGGCCATTGATCGTCGCGGCGCTGAAAACGGTTTACGACCCTGAAATTCCGGTGAACATGTACGAGCTGGGTCTGATCTATAAGATCGACATCCGCCCGCGCGAAGACGGGAAACACGATCTGTTCGTCGATATGTCCTTGACCTCCCCCGGCTGTCCGGTGGCGCAGGAAATCCCTCTGTGGGTCCAAGGGGCGCTCTTGCCGATCGAAGGGGTCGGGGACGTGGACGTAGAGCTTGTCTGGGATCCGCCCTGGGATCCCTCCATGATGGCCGAAACGGCCAAAATGGAGCTGAATATGTTTATGTGAGTTTTGGGGTGGAATCGGGTTTTCTAACGCTCAGCTCTCAAATTTTTCAGCGCTTCCTCAATCAAGCCTCTCGCATCGACGTCTTCTTTATGAGCCTCCGTGCTTAAAGTTCGGCGCCAGTGTTTACCGCCGGAGATCCCGTGGAACAGGCCGATCATATGCCTGGTGATGGATTTTACGGGCGTGCCGTATGTCCGGCCCTGTTCGACGATATAGGGAACCATCGCGCGGGCGACGGCTTTTCTTGCCGCAATGTCGTCCCCGTGGAAATGGGTATGACAAAGGACGTTTTCTTCTATCTCCCTCAAAAACCACGGATTTTGATACGCTTCCCGGCCGATCATCACCCCGTCGAAAGCGGACAGGGTTTTGATCTGCTCGGTCGTTCGTATTCCGCCGTTAACGACGACGGTCAAATGCGGATAGCGTTCTTTGATTTCCGCCGCGAGATCGTAGCGCAAGGGCGGTATTTCCCGGTTCTCCTTCGGAGAAAGGCCCTGAAGCCAGGCTTTTCGGGCGTGAATAATGAAGGTTCGGCACCCGGAATCGGCCAGAGTGCTGACGAATCTCTCCAGAAAGGGCCTTTCGTCGCAATCGTCGATTCCGATCCGGCATTTGATCGTCACGGGAATGTCGACGGCTCGATTCATCGCGGTAAAGCAATCCGCGACATGCGCCGGCTCCTTCATCAGGCAGGCCCCGAACGCGCCGTTTTGGACCCGGTCCGATGGACAGCCGCAATTAAGATTGATTTCGTCGTAGCCATGTTCCGCGCCCATCGTCGCGCAGGCCGCCAGCGCGGCCGGATCGCTGCCGCCCAATTGCAACGCCAGCGGGCGTTCCGCCTTGTGGAACCGTAAATGCCGTTCCGCGTCGCCGTGCAAAAGCGCGCCGGTCGTGATCATCTCGGTATAAAGCCGGACGTGCGGCGCGATCAGACGATGAAAATACCGGCAATGCCGATCCGTCCAGTCCAGCATAGGCGCAACGGAAATTTGAGGAATGGCGGATTTCTTATTATTTTCTATGTTTTTCAATGGTTTTTTGTCTTTTTCGTTAGCGGTGTTTTAAGATATTTTCATGCGTTTTAGGTTATTTTATTGACTTCCTGCCTACATATTGCCTACAAAAGATTGGACAGCCAATTTTCCTGAAGGGTTTTCATAGTGGCTTATTATAGTGTTTCAAAACGTAATGGCAAATATTGTTGCCAGGTACGCTGGTATCCAGAGGGTAGTAAAAAACGCAAATCCTCGAACCGTACCTTTGTGCAACGCGCTAATGCCGTAGCGTGGGGGAAGAAGCGCGTTCTCGAAATTGAGAGCGGTACCGACAAACGTAAAAAAGACCAGATTTTATTAGGGGGGTTGCTCGACAAATATCTTGACGATCCTCACGTCAAGATGGGGCGTTCCAAACGATATTCTCTAAAATTGGTGCGTGACTGTGAGATCGCAAAGGTTAGCCTGCCTCAGCTAAAATCGACCCATATCGTCGATCTTTGCCGGGACAGAAGTCTGGCTGGCGCGGGACCGGCGACGGTCGCTTGCGATGTGAGCAATCTACGTTCGGTTCTTAGAAACGCGGAGGCTCTGTACGATATTGATATAGACGAAACGATTATCGTAAGAGCCATGCCTACCCTGTATTCTCTGGGGCTGGTCGGTAAACCGAGCATCCGCACGAGACGACCTAATCAGGAGGAAATTGATCTCCTGAAAAAAGGGCTCATAGAAAGGGAAAGCAAGCAGGGTAGCAGCATCCCCTTCTCGGATATTCTGGATTTCTCGATTTTGAGCTGTATGCGCGTCGGTGAGGTCTGTAAAATTCTATGGGAAGATTTGAACGAGGACGAGGCTTGGGTGTGGGTTCGAGACAGGAAGGACCCGCGGAAGAAAGTCGGCAACCATATGAAAGTGCCGTTGCTGGGTGGTACGCTTGATATTGTTCTCAGGCAATCCAGAACAGAGGACCCCAGAATTTTTCCCTACAATCCCCGGTCTGTAACGGCAGGGTTCCAGAGAGTTCGTAATGCTCTGGGGATTAAGGATTTGCGCTACCATGATCTGCGTCGCGAGGGTGCGAGCCGCTTGTTCGAAGCCGGGTATAAGATTGATGAGGTGGCGCAGGTGACGGGGCACAGAAATCTAAATACCTTGTGGCGTATATACACGGATTTATCGCCGAACCGGCTTACGGACTAAATTCCGCCGACCCATTCCTTTTTCGCCTCTTCATGGGTTTTATCAATAAAGGCGGCGAGATCGGATATTTTTACCATCCAGGGTAATTTCTGCGAGGAGCCTAATCTGAAGGCCGGAATAGGTAGGGTGCCCGCCTTCGCTCTTTGTTTGGCGGTTCCTTTTGCACACCCGAAATATTCCTCGCAGATTCTTTCGAGCGGAATTGCGGGGGTTTCGTATTTTACAAAGAGGAGCATTTCTGTTTTGTTCATACACTCACCCATCTCTCCTTCTGCTCCACACCAAAGCCGCTTTCGTCCCATCTTCGGACGGGAGGAGAACGGCGGAGAGTGCTCATCGGCTTGCCGTCCTTGTGCTTTTTATGGAACATGTGAGCTATTATATGGCGGATTTCCAAAACCCCTTATGGCCTTTATCTGCGATGATCTGCGCCTGAGTGCATATTTTCTCATGTTTTATTGTGGCCATCGGAGGCCGCCTGTCTTTGCTCTTTCCCTTCGTGGTTACATTGGATACACTTCCCCGATGACAGTTAAGGACGCTGGCAAGGACTCTGGGTTTCGCATCCGCGTGGAGCGCGACCTTCGAGACAAATTTATCCAAATGTGTCGGGCGAAAGACCGTCCCGCCGCTCAGGTCATTCGTGACTTCATGCGGCAGTATATTGAAGATAATGCCGTGGAGAACGCGGCAAAGAAAGATAAGAGGCAATCGTGAGCGATATTAAAAACCTGAGTGGCTTTGTCTGGTCGATTGCTGAAATCCTGCGCGGGGACTTCAGGCAATCCGAATACGGCAAAGTCATATTGCCTTTCGTTGTTTTGCGCCGTCTTGACTGCCTGCTTCATGACAGTAAAGCAGCCGTGCTCGAAGCTGAAAAATCGCTCTCGCCGGAGGCCGATGAAGCTACGCGCGATATGATCCTGTTCGGCGCCGTCGGCGGTAATGTCAAGGTTTACAACCTCTCGCGCTTCACGTTCGAAAGCCTGAAAGGCCAGGACCCCGGCCAGCTTCACCAGAACCTGATCGACTATATCACGAAATTTTCGCCGAACGTCCGCGACATCTTCCTCGACAAGT
>JAGRJZ010000028.1 GCA_020442505.1 Alphaproteobacteria bacterium
GCGCTGATGAAGATGGGCATGATGGCGACGATCAACCAGTCGATCGACGCGGACACGGCCGAGCTTCTGGTCGAGGAATTTGGGCACAAGATTAAACGGGTCACCGAGGCCGATGTCGAAATCGGTCTGGAGGGCGAGGAGGACCGCGCCGCGGACATGATCCCCCGTCCCCCGGTCGTTACGGTCATGGGGCACGTCGACCACGGGAAGACGTCCTTGCTGGACGCGTTGCGTCAGACGGACGTAGTGGCGGGCGAGGCCGGCGGGATTACCCAACATATCGGCGCCTATCAGGTCACGATGAAGGGGGGGCAAAAAATCACATTCCTCGACACTCCGGGCCACGCAGCGTTTACCGAGATGCGGGCGCGCGGGGCGAACGTGACGGATATCGTGGTGCTGGTCGTCGCGGCGAATGACAGCTTGATGCCGCAGACGATCGAGGCTATCAACCACGCAAAAGCCGCGGGCGTGCCCATCGTCGTCGCGATCAACAAGATAGACCTGCCTGACGCCAATCCGCAAAAGGTCAAGCAGGATCTTCTTCAATACGAAGTGATCGTGGAGGAGATGAGCGGGGATACGCAATGCGTCGAGATTTCGGCAAAGAAACGAACGAATCTCGACAAGCTGGAAGAATCGATTCTGTTGCAGGCTGAAATTTTGGAATTGAAGGCCAATCCGAACCGGTCGGCGTCCGGGGCGGTGGTCGAAGCGAAGCTGGAGCAGGGACGAGGCCGGATCGCGACGGTTTTGATCCAGCGTGGTACGCTGAAGATCGGCGATATTTTCGTCGTCGGGGCCGAATGGGGCCGCGTGCGAGCGCTGATCGACGATCATGGCCGGAGCATCAAGGAGGCCATTCCGGGCCAGCCGGTCGAGGTTCTGGGCCTGAACGGCGCGCCGGAATCCGGGGATATTCTGACGGTCGTGGAAAACGAAAACCGCGCGCGGGAGGTCTCCGAGTACCGTCAGCGCAAAAAACGCGAAGCCGCAAACGCGCTGCAACTGGGTAAAGGCGCGACTTTCGAGCAGCTTCTGGCCCATCAGAAGGAAGGCGAGAAACAAGCCCTGCCGATCGTCATCAAGGCCGATGTTCACGGCTCGGTCGAGGCGATTGCGGGATCCCTCAACAAGATCGTCGAGGAAAACGACGAGCTGAAGATCAATATCCTGCATACCGGCGTGGGCGGAATTACGGAATCCGACGTGATTTTGGCGAAGGCTTCCGGCGCGCTGATCGTGGGCTTCAACGTTCGGGCGAACGCACAGGCGCGTGAAATGGCCGAGCGTGACGGGGTGGATATGCGGTATTACAACATCATCTATAACGTCATTGACGACGCGAAGGCGATCCTGTCAGGGATGTTGGCGCCGACCCTGCGCGAGGTTTATCTGGGCCAGGCCGAAATCCGCCAGGTCTTCCGTGTGACGAAGGTCGGGAACGTTGCGGGCTGTATGGTCACCCGCGGCGAGGTCAAGCGTGCCTGCGGCGTGCGTTTGCTCCGCGACGATGTGGTCATCCACGAAGGCACGCTGAAAACCCTCAAGCGCTTCAAG
>JAGRJZ010000029.1 GCA_020442505.1 Alphaproteobacteria bacterium
TTCCGGCTGGCCCAGTCCATGATCGTAGCCATATACAAAAATCTCTTTCTCATCGGGATGTAGCTGATGTCCACGCACCAGAGCTGATTTGCCCGTGTGACAGCGAGATCGCCCGCAGCGCCCACCCTGCCACAGCCCCGGCGCTCTGGGCGTACCCGAAAACATGATGCTGGAAACCCTGCCGCCTTAGGCCCCAGAGTTAAACCCCTCCGAGAACATCTGGGACGATATGCGCGAAAAGTTCTTCGGAAACACTGCCTTCAACTCCAGTCGCAGCGTCAATTTTCAGCAATGCACGAAGAAGCACCAGAAAATTTAAGTTATGTAAAAACTCTATCGTCTGGAAGACGATAGAGTGGGGTCATGGCTGAAGCTATTATAAGCATGGACCTTCAGCCGCATACAGGAAAATCAGTCAGCAAGAGAAGCGTTCTCCGCTATATCCTTAAAGTCCTTCTCCCGGAACAGGAGCGTGAGGAGTCTTTTGCCTTTCAGTCACAGGTTCTCAAGCAGGTATCCAGTGAGCTGGCGTTTTTCCTCGATGTTCAAAGTCCCTATGGTAACGAAACAAAATTATCGCACTCTCATTCATTCAAAATCTTCCCTTGGGATGATATAGCTTTCCGAATATTTGTGGGCCAGTTTTTCGAGACGCCCATCGTTTTTCATGGTCTGCAACGCTAGCGCAATCATATCGCGGAGCTGCGTTTCCCCGGCCAAAACGCCGTAATAGCTAGCAAAGGTAAAGGCATGCGGCACGTCCGCGACCTTGCGGATTTTGCCCCGATTGTTTTCATCCAGAGCTTTAATCATGGCCTGGTCGATGAAGATAACGTCCGATTTTTTGGTCAGGACGGATAGAAACATCTCCGAAAGCGTGTTGCTCTGAGGCAGGTAATCAATGCTGGCCTGCGGGAAACCGTTTTTCGCGATTGTCACGCCGACATCGCCCTCGATCGCCGGGATTTTTACAGACGGATCGTTGATTTTCGACAGATCGCCATCGAAGCGGAAATCATCCGCCCGCACATAGGCGTCCAGAAACGAAAAAATCACCGGCCCCGCGAGACTCAGAAATTTCGAGCGCCCCGGGTCGGGCCATAGCTGGGAACAAAACGCATCGACGCGTCCCACCCGCAAATCCTCGATAAAGCTGCCCCAGCCGACCTCCTGCGTCCATTCGATTTCCAGCCCCAGCTCCTTCCCGATTTCGGTCCAGAGATCGACATCCAACCCGGAGAGTTCCTTCGTGTTTGGATCCATCACCAGAACCGGCGGAGATATGGCGTATCCACAGCGAATCTGTCCCGTGCGGATTACGCGCTCGTAGACGGGTTCTTTTTGTTTATCGGCGGCATAAGCCGGTGAGATTCGGAGCCCTCCCCCGGAAACGGTGAGGATCAGACAAAGAAACAGAGCGCAGAGCAGACAGGCGCGAAGAACGATTATGAGAAAGGCATTGTTGCTATCGGGGAGCATTCCACGCACCATACAAGACAAAAAACGGAATGGCCAACGGAAAATGCCGCCAGGCTGTCTCACATTGGGGACCACCTCTCTGTCCGCTTTCTAACGGGAGCGACTATAGCGCCTCCAGACCGCGTTGTTCCAGTTTGTTTTCGAGCCAATGGATCGTGTAATTTCCGTCTTTGAAGTCTTGCTGATCGATGATCCAGAGCTGAAGCGGCAAAGTGGTTTTGATTCCGTCGATGACGGTCTCCTGAATGGCCCGGCGCAGGCGGCGGATGCATTCATCCCGGTCCCGTCCATGGACAATCAGCTTCCCGATCATGGAATCGTAATAAGGCGGAATGCTGTACCCCGCGTAAATGGCTCCGTCAAAGCGCACGCCCGGCCCACCAGCAGGATGGAACTGGGTGATTTTCCCGGGCGATGGCATAAACGTGTCCGGATCCTCGGCATTAATCCGCACCTCAATCGCATGCCCGCGAAAGCGGATCCGGTCCTTCTTGATGCTCAAAGGTTGGCCAGCCGCGATACGGATTTGCTCCGCGATCAGGTCGAGGCCCGTAATCATTTCTGTCACCGGGTGTTCGACCTGGATCCTTGTGTTCATTTCCATGAAATAGAACTGTCCGTCCTCATACAGAAACTCGATGGTCCCTGCTCCGCGATAGCCCATTTTGCGGATAACGTCGGCGGCCAGAGAGCCGATTTTGTCACGCTCGTTTTCGGTCAGAATAACCGAAGGCGCTTCCTCGATAAGTTTCTGGTGGCGGCGCTGGATAGAGCAATCACGTTCCCCCAGATGGATCGCGTTGCCGTGGGCATCCCCGAAAACCTGAATTTCGATATGGCGCGGCTTTTCCAGGAATTTCTCCATATAGACCGTATCATCGCCGAAATTGGCCTTGGCCTCGGATCGCGCGGTGGCATAGGCCTCTGCAAAGGCCTCTTCGTGACGGACGACTTTCATCCCCTTGCCGCCGCCTCCTGAGGCTGCCTTGATTAGGACCGGAAAACCGCATTCCCGGGCGAATGTCAACCCTTCTTCGATGCTGCCAATGGCGCCGTCCGAACCCGGAACGACCGGCAGGCCGAGATTTTTTACCGTTTGCTTGGCGACGACCTTATCGCCCATGGATTCGATGTGCTCGGGCTTCGGGCCAATAAAGGTAAAGCCGTGTTCTTCGACCATCCGGGCAAATTGCGCGTTTTCAGATAAAAAGCCGTAGCCGGGATGGATGGCGTCTGCCCCCGTGACGGCTGCTGCCGTCAGGATCGAGGGAATATTCAGGTAACTGTCTCGGGCCGCGGGCGGACCGATACACACGGATTCGTCGGCCAGCCGGACCGCCATGGAGGAGGCATCCGCCGTCGAATGCACGGCGACAGATTGGATTCCCCTCTCCCGGCAGGCGCGGATCACACGCAGCGCGATTTCACCACGGTTGGCAATCAAAATTTTTTTAAACATGATTCGACAAATTCCCGATCCATTTCCGTGAAACCCTTCGTCTCTTCGCTTTTTTGCGGTAAAAACGAGATATTCGCTGTGTTCGCTGTGGTTAAAAGAAAAACTACTCAACCACCATCAACACATCCCCGAATTCCACCGGCTGGCCGTTTTCGACCAGGATCTGCGTTACGGTGCCGGCCTTGTGGGCCTTGATCGGGTTCATGACTTTCATGGCCTCGATGATCATCAGCGTATCGCCTTCCGCGATAGTATCGCCTTTCTTCACGAAGGCCGCCGCGCCAGGCTCGGCCGCCATATAGGCCGTGCCTACCATGGGCGAGGTAACCGCGCCCGGGTGATCGTGGATATCGGCCGACGGTGCTTGCGTATTGGCAGCCTGGGGCACGGTCGGGTCGGACGCCATAGCGGGCGGAGCCGCGACAGAGGGCACGCCGGACACAAGCGGCATTTTTGCCACGCGCAGGACTTGCTCCCCTTCCGCGACCTCGATTTCCGTCAGCCCCGTTTCCTCAAGCAACCCGGCCAGCTTGCGAATAGCCTTTTCATCGATTTTCATAGATTTTTCTTGTGTTGTTTCCAGTAATTGTGGGAAGACCCTATCGGGATTTGCAAACAAAGTCAAAACGGAAAAAAAAGGAAAGACAGATGGGAGTCAGGCTTGATTGTTGTCCGGGAACAGACTCAAGTTCCGGGAATGGCCAATCTTTGTGTCTGGTTTTTGTCAGCAGTGCGGGCGACCCCTATTCTCCTCCCGTCGTTACGTTGAAAGAGACAAACGAACGATTGGTAGCTTGTGGTTTCACCAGACCCGATTTGCAGCCAGGGACGATCATTCTTTATTACGCTCCAGAAGCGCAGGCGGCAAACTGGTCTCCCGGCCTTTTAAGGTCTTTCAGGGTAAAGGATCGTCAGGAAATTGACCCTTGTGAACATAAGGGGGTTACGTTCTCAGTCGTGTCTGTTGCACGCCCGGTTTCGCTGAAGTCTCCTTCTGTTACATGAAAAAACGCGGCACGACCGCGCAGGGCAGTGAAGAGCGCTTCGTCCGTCCCGGTCAGCCAGACCTGCCCCCCCGTCGCCAACAGTCGCTCGTAGAGCGCCGCGCGACGGGCGTCGTCCAGATGTGCCCCGATCTCGTCCAGCAATAACAAAGGTGGCATCTCCCGCGCCGACCCGATCAGCCCTCCGTGGGCCAGAACGATCCCGATCAACAGAGCTTTTTGCTCCCCCGTCGAGCATTGGGCCGCGGGCATGTTCTTGGCCGCGTAGCGTACCGCCAGATCGCTTTTATGAGGGCCGGTCTCCGCCCCGCCGGTCAGGGCGTCACGAATCCGCGATTCCCGCAACCGCGCGTGGAGGAGCTCTTCTGCTTCCAGCGCGGGCGCGCGGCGGAGAAGATCCTCCAGCGTTCCCGTAACGGCCAGCCGCGCGAGTGGAAACGGCGCAGCGGGGCTGTCTTCCCGGTTGCAAACGTCTTGCAGCTGTTCGACCATTTGGACCCGCGCCGCAGCCAGCGCCGTGCCGGTTTCCGCCATGGTGATTTCCAGCGCATCAAGCCAGGCAGGGTCCGCCGGGCGGCCGTCCTGGAGCAGTTTGGAACGTTGTCGCAGCGCGTTCTCATAGCGCGTGACGCGGCCGGCATGACCGGGATCGAAGGCAAAGACCAGCCGGTCCAGAAACCGCCGCCGCCCCGCCGCGCCGTCTAAAAACAGACGGTCCATCTGGGGTGTCAGCCAGACCGCCGCGACATACTCCCCCAGCGCCGCTTGCGCCCTCGCAGGGGCGCCGTTGATCCGTACCAGACGTTTATTATCCCGGGTGGGATCAGCCCCTGTGCCGATCCGGGCCTCGCCCCAAGGTGTTTCCAGCGTTGCGGCGATGGACCAGGCCGGTGTGCATCCTCCCTCCGGCGCGGCGGTTTTCTTCTGGATCTCCCCCGGTTTGGCCCCGCGCAAGCCCCGCCCAGGGGCTAGAAGCGACAAGGCCTCCAGCACGTTCGTCTTTCCTGCGCCGTTGGGGCCGTGCAGAACGACGGCTCCCGGGGGTAAATTCGCTAGATCCGCCCGGTGGTACGACCGAAACCCGGCCAGATGAAGCGTCCGGACCCATGTCATGATTCCGCGATCCGACAAAAAGCGGCTTGAAGAGCGAGCAGGCCTTCCCCGGCCTGTGCGCTGGTCGTCATAATTGCGGTGAAAGCGGCCGGATGTTTTTTCAATAAAGATTCCGTCGCGGCAATCGTGTGGGCCAGCGCATCGCGCTTGACCTTGTCCGTTTTGGTTAAAATGATGCGGTACGACACGGCGGCCTCGTCGAGCATTTTCATGATATCCCGGTCGTTTTCCTTGATCCCGTGCCGTGCGTCGATCAGAATAAAAACGCAACGAAGCGTCGCGCGACCGCGCAGATAGTCCCGTATCAGCCGATCCCATTCCTTTTTCTGCGATTTCGAGACCTTGGCATAGCCATAGCCGGGCATGTCCACCATATAAAACCGCCCGCCCAGATCGAAATAGTTCAGTTGCTGCGTGCGGCCCGGCGTGTGCGACGTGCGCGCCAGCGCCTTGCGCCCTGTCAGCGCGTTCAAAAGCGAGGACTTCCCGACATTCGATCGTCCGGCAAAGGCGATCTCAGCCCGGTCTCCGGGAGGAAGCTGATCCAGCGCGGCAACCCCCATTACAAAATCGCACTGCCCGGCGAACAGTTTCCGCGCAGCATCCGTTTCCTCTTTGGTGCATTCATCGGTCATTTGATTAACCACATGCGTTCGTCGTGAGCATAGTCATCCGTACCGTTACATAGCCGGCGATCACCCTCATAAGGGCTGCGAGGACGATGGTTCCAAAAGGTCTCATGGTGTTTGTTCCTTCTGGAATATCCTTAGCATCCAGAAAGGAAAGGACCAAGTTTTTTAAAGCCGGGCGGCGATGGTTTCGTAGGATTCCAGGCGATCAAGCGGACCAAGCGCCGCGAGGGTTGGTTTGGAATCAAAAACCCGTGCCGCAACCCGCGCGAGATCGTCGACCGTCAGCGCCTCGATCCGGTGGCGCTTTTCGGCCAGGTCGGGCAACTTTCCGAAATGCATCACATGCTTGGCCTGACGGTTCGCGCGGGACATCATGGATTCCTGCGCCATCAAAAGCCGGGCCTTGATCATCGCCTTGGCGCGCGATAGCTCCGCGGCCGCGACCGGCGCGCGCATTTTTACGATCTCCTCGCACAAAACGGGCATGAGCGCGGGTAGTTTTTCCGGCCCCGTTCCGGCATAGACGATGACCTCGCCCGTATCTTCATAGGCGTTGTGAAAGCCGTAGACGCTGTAGACGAGGCCGCGTTGTTCCCGGATTTCATGGTACAGGCGCGATGCCGTTCCACCGCCCAGAATGATGCTAAGCGCCATGGCTGCCTCATAGTCCGGGTCGTGGCGGGAGACGCCCCGAAACCCCATAACGACATGGCTTTGCTCCAGATCGCGGGCTTTGCGGATTTCTCCACCGTGGTAGCGACCCTGTTGCTTGATGAAAGAGGTGTCCCCCGGGAGATCCGTAAAAAGCCTTTCGACCTGGGCGAGGATATCCTCATGCTGGGCATTTCCAGCCACGGAGACGACTAGATTCCGGGGTGTATAGAATTTTTGCACATAGGCTAAAAGTGCCTCCCGGCTCAA
Source organism: Alphaproteobacteria bacterium (assembly GCA_020442505.1). Classification (GTDB taxonomy): domain Bacteria; phylum Pseudomonadota; class Alphaproteobacteria; order Micavibrionales; family Micavibrionaceae; genus JACKJA01. The sequence continues at coordinate 6,609 of JAGRJZ010000029.1, forward strand.
CGAAGAAACAATTTCCGCCGTGCCCAAAATCGGCGCCCCCAGCATCTGGCCGGGATAGGCGGTTTCTTGCCACAGATCGAACACGTAGTCGTCCGGCGTATCGGTGCACATGCCGATTTCCTGAAGGATCACGCCGCGCTCCCGCTCGATCTCCTCGGGCGGCATGGCGGGCCGCTGGATCATATCGGCCAGCAGATCCAGAGCCAAAGGCACGTCCTCCTTCAGCATATGCATGTGATAGGCCGTGGTCTCGTGCCCCGTATAGGCGTTCATCGACCCGCCGACATTTTCGACGATCTCGTTGATGTCCCGGGCACTGCGGGTAGGCGTGCCCTTGAACATCATATGCTCGACCATATGCGCGACGCCGTTTTCCGCCGGGTCCTCGCAGCGCGTGCCCACATCGCACCAAACCCCCACGACGGCCGAGTCGACGGATGTCACGGTATCGGTGATGACTCGCAAACCGGAGGGCAAGGTTGTTAGTTGGAGCGTGGACGATGTCATTTTCCGGCGTGTTCCTTCACAAAATTTTTCACATGGTCCAGATCCTTTGGCAAGACGGTGAAACGCTCTTCCCCCGCCAGCGCAGCGGCAAGACGTTCGGGAACGGACGGCTCGAAGCCGACGGCCTGCTTGACCGCGGCCGGGAATTTCGCCGGATGGGCGGTGGCCGGGATGACGACCGGGATGGCAGGATCCTTGTGCTGTTGCTGCGCGGCGTGAAGCCCGACCGCCGTATGCGGGTCGATCAGGTAGCCGGTCGCGGCGTAGCATTCCCGCATGGTGGTAAGCGTGTCGTCTTCGCTGCATCGGGCAGCGGTGAAATCGGCCTGCGCGCGGGTGGTCAGAGCTCTGTCCAACGCGAAGGACCCCGTCTCCCGAAACTGTGTCATCAGCGCTGTCACTTGTTCCGAATCGCC
>JAGRJZ010000030.1:0-337 GCA_020442505.1 Alphaproteobacteria bacterium
TTTTTTTTTTTTTCGGTTTTGCCGCGGCGCAGCTGCGGACCGAACGGGTGAAGGCGCCGATCCTGGAAAAGAAGCTGGGCCCGGTGAGAGTGGAAGGCACGATCGCCGATATCGATCTTTTGACCCCCGGGGCCGGAAGCCGGGTTATTCTGGACGCGCTGACGATTGAAAATCTTCCGGCAAGCCAGACGCCCCGGCGTATCCGTATTAAAATCCACGAAGACCGGGATCTGAAGGTCGGGGCGCGCATCCGGGTTCTGGCGGGGTTGAACCCGCCTTCTGCGCCAGTCGCTCCGGGGGCTTTCGACTTTCAACGTTACGCCTATTTCAAGCAGAT
>JAGRJZ010000030.1:506-2204 GCA_020442505.1 Alphaproteobacteria bacterium
GCGATTACGCCCGAGGACTGGGACGCGATCCGTGCGGCCGGGCTGGCCCATATGTTGGCGATCTCGGGGTTGCATGTCGGGATTGTCGCGGGGCTTCTCTTTTTCGTCGCCCGGTTTTTTATGGCGCTTTTTCCGTCCTTTGCGCTGTATCACCCGATCAAGAAATATGCGGCCGTCATCGCGTTCGCCGGCGCGGCGGGCTATACGATTTTGGCTGGAGCCGGGGTTCCGACGCTTCGAGCGCTTTTTATGACGGGGATCGTTTTACTGGCCATCTTACTCGACCGGCAGGCGATTTCCATGCGGACCGTTGCGCTTTCGGCGCTCGTCGTGTTGCTTTTTTCGCCGGATGCCCTGTTCAGCGCAAGTTTCCAAATGTCTTTCGCGGCCGTAACGGCGCTTGTGTTTGCCTATGACGCGATCCGGCCCTGGTGGTCCCGCCTTTACCGGGGGGCCGGGCGCGTGCGCCGGGCGGGCATGTACGTGGCGGGGGTCGTTTTGACTACGCTGGTCGCCGGCAGCGCCGTCGCACCGTTCAGCCTTTATCACTTCCAGCAATATCCGCTCTATGATATTCCGGCGAATGTTCTGGCCGCGCCGCTGATGACGTTTCTGATCATGCCGGGGGTTGTGTTGTCTTATTTCGTTATGCCGCTGGGGCTTGATATCCTAGCGTTCAAGCCTCTGGAATGGGGGATTACCGGATTGCTCCTGATAGCGCGGAACGTTTATGAGTTACCCGGGGCGACCTGGAACCCGCCGGCCTGGCCGGTCGCGGCCCTGGTCTGCTTCGTGTTGGGCGGATTATGGGTCGTGTTGTGGCAAGGGCGTTTACGGGTCATGGCGCTTTTTCTTTTTGCCTGCGGTTTTTTGATTATTTCCCAATATAAACAGCCGGATATTCTTGTTTCTTCGTCTGGAAAACTAATCGCCGTCCGGGTCGATGAGACGCAAATGCGTCTATCCTCGAAGGTCCAAGACCGGTTCTCCGGGGAGAACTGGGCCCGGCTTTTGGGAATCCTGCCGGAAGAAATCAGATCCCTTCAGAGGGAAGGGGCGGTGGAGGGTATCGCCTGCGGCCCTTTGGGCTGCCGAACGATTCTGCATGGGAAAAAAATCGCTTTGTCTTTCCACCCGGCAGGGCAAAAAGAAGATTGTGCCTGGGCGGATCTTTTGATCGCGGAAAGCTCGCTGCGCGTAAAGAAATGCGCGGCGCCGCTCGTCAGGGATCTTTACGATTTCTATCGCGACGGCGCCCACAGCTTTTACCTTTCCGGCTCCGATGTGCGAGAACAAAGCGTGGCGTCCGTGCGGGGCGATCGCCCCTGGACGGTGTCGAACCGGCGTTAAAGAACGGCGCACGCCTATTGGAACGCAACTTCGTTAAAGCTGCGCAGCTTTCGGCTGTGGAGCTGGGCCGGGCCGATCTCTCGAAGGAGCTTCATCGTCAACAGCCCGATTTGCAGGTGCTGCTCGACCCGCTCGCGGTAAAACGTGTCCGCCATCCCGGGCAGCTTTGGCTGGCCGTGAAGCGGTTTGTCGGAAACGCAGAGCAGCGTTCCGTAAGGGACCCGGAATCGAAAGCCGTTTGCTGCGACGGTCCCGGATTCCATATCCAGCGCGATCGCGCGGCTCTGGCTGAAGCGCCGCTCGGGCGAGCTCGGCGCATCGTGCGAGGGCAGCAGCTCCCAGTTGCGG
>JAGRJZ010000031.1 GCA_020442505.1 Alphaproteobacteria bacterium
CCTCGACCTCCATCGTGGCCTTATCGGTTTCGATCTCGCACAGCACATCCCCGGATTCGATCGTGTCGCCCTCTTTGGCGATCCATTTCGCGAGGGTTCCCTCCGTCATCGTGGGGGACAAAGCAGGCATCAAAATATTTGTCGGCATCGTTTATCCTTTGACTTTTTATTTCTCACGCGAAGATTCGAAGGCACGAAAAGGCTCATGCGGAAAAAACATATCCCTTCGTTTCTTGGCACCTTCGCGTAAAGGAAAAAAAACTTCTTGACATATAAAATCAATCTATTTTACGGTTCCGGTCTTTATACGCAAAACAAACCAAAAAAGTAAGAGGATAAAATGAGTAAAGATCCTAATGGGCACAATCACACAAGAGCCACGAGAATTGCGTCGTTGACATCCCCGTTCGCACAAGCCGTTCACAACATTTCAAGGCTTCAAGAAGCCGTTCATGCCTTCACAGCGGCCTTTGGCGCTAATTCCGTTACCGTCATTTTTTCTGAGGCCGGGATCACCGCAACAGGAAAACAACTAAAAGCCATAAAACGGGGTCAGACCCCTCTTCCTGCAGAAACGCTCGAAGCGCTCTCAAGAGCAGCAACGACGTATGCACAGAAACATCTATAAAATTTTTAAGCGGTCATAGGAGGAAAAAATGGCACGGAATGCTGTTTACGAAAAAATGAGGGAAAATAGGGGCTTTTGGGGCATCCCCGGATTTACGAGGGAGGAGGCTGTTCAATTGGCCTTTGCAAGCGAAAGCGGGACCCCATGCCTAAATAGCGATGCACAGTCTTTTCTTAAGAGCGTTCCCCAGTTCAAAAGAAAATACGGCCGCCATCGCTGCAGTTTTTAAACATAACAAACAACAAGAGGGTAAAATGGATCGGAAAAAAAGGCTTTACGGGGTTCCAGCGCGTTTAGAGAAAAGTTAACGGCGGAAAAAGGATTCATTGATGTTGCGGGTGCAACCCGTGAACACGCAAGGCTTATAAGTGAGGGGCAGGAAGATCATATAACCGATTTATCGCCAGCCAAAGTTAGAAAGCTAAAGAAAGCGATGTCCGGCGCCCAATTTACAATCTTCTAACAAACCTCCTTCACCGCCGGGATGATATTCTCCACCTGGGGCAGCGCAAGCCGCTCCAGGTTTTTCGCGTAGGGCAACGGCACGTCCGCCGCGCATACACGTTTTAAGGGCGCGTCGAGATAGTCGAACGCATGCTCGCCTACCAGCGCCGCGATTTCGGCCCCGATCCCGGCAAAGGGCCAGCCTTCTTCCACGCACACGATCCGGCCTGTCTTCTTCACGCTTTCGATGATCGTATAACGGTCCAGCGGCCGAATAGAGCGCAAATTGACCACCTCCGCGTCGATCCCGTCGGCCGCAAGAAGCGCGGCGGCCTCCAGAGCGCGCCCGACCATCACGGAATGGGCGACGATGGTCACGTCCGCGCCCGCGCGTTCGATCTTCGCCCGACCCAGCGGAATGACGTAGTCTTCGTCCACCGGGACTTCAAAACTCTGGCCGTAGAGCATTTCATGCTCCAGCACGATCACCGGGTTCGGGTCGCGGATCGCGGCCTTCATCAGACCCTTCGCGTCCGCCGCCGACCAGGGGGAGACCACCTTCAGCCCCGGAACATGCGCGTACCAGCTGGCATATTCCTGGCTATGCTGGGCGCCGACCTGCGCCGCCGCGCCGTTGGGCCCGCGAAACACGATGGGACAGCCCATCTTCCCGCCGGACATGTACAACGTCTTGGCCGCGGAATTCAGGATATGGTCGCAAGCCTGCATGGCGAAGTTGATGGACATGAACTCCACGATCGGCCGCAGCCCCCGAAACGCGGCGCCGACCGCCAGCCCCGTAAAGCCGTATTCCGTAATCGGGCTGTCGATGACGCGGTCCGGTCCGAATTCCTGCAACATGCCCTGGGAGACCTTATACGCGCCCTGATACTCCGCGACTTCCTCCCCCATCAGAAAGACGTTTTCGTCCCGGCGCATTTCCTCGGCCATCGCGGCGCCGAGGGCCTCGCGCACGGTTTTCGTTTCCGTGTTGGCCATGAATTTTTCTTCGTCGAATGGCGGGGGTTCGATGATTTTCCCTTGTGCATAAAGGATGTCGCGGTCTTCGACATGCGCCCCGACAGGTTGTGCGGCCAAAACACTGTCATTCTGAAGAATCGCTGCGACCGAAGACTCTTCGGGTTTGACAGAAAAAGGCGTGTCTTTCGCAGCACTCAGGACAACGTCCTCCGCGCTTTCCCCGTCCTCCAGCAACACCGCTATCACGGCGTTCACCGCGACCCCCTCGGTCCCGGCCGGAATCAGACGTTTTCCAATCACACCCTCGTCGACGGCCTCGACCTCCATCGTGGCCTTATCCGTTTCGATCTCGCACAAAACGTCGCCAGGCTCGACCTTATCGCCTTCCTTGACCAGCCACTTGGTCAAATTCCCGTCCGTCATCGTGGGGGAAAGGGCAGGCATAAGCACTTCTACAGACATGATCTTTCTTCCACCTTGAACTTATAAACAAACTTCCGAGGCCGTTACGGACACAGACACGCTGTCACCTTCACCTGTTTTTTTGATTAAACGAGCATACGGCATAACGTTTTCGGCGGGCGTTACTGACAAATTGATACTGGTAGACACTTGATAATTCGCGTTGCATACCCCACACGTCGAATCCCCCGAGGCCGACTGAATATTATAGTCATAACCCTCGACTTTAACCACAAGGGGACCAACCTCTTTGGCCAGGTCCATAACCTCCTGGACCCTCTCTTTCATCAAATTTCCCAAACTATCGATGTCCGAGATCGCGCCACTGCTGTAGACATAAATGCTGGCGACCTCTTCCATTCGGCATGATTCCTCCTGATACGCCGGATCCTCGGCGCGCGCCACAGACGCGCCGGCCGCAACGCTCAAAAAACAAACCAAACAGGCCACAAGCAAAGATAAAGCAACTGGTTTCATCTCAGATATCCGTAAAATCTATAAAATCGCTAACGGGACGCTTCATTCCCTCACCAACACATCCGTCCACAACTCCGCCGGGTCGGGTTCCGGGGATGTTTGGGCGAATTCGACCGCTTCGGCGACGATCTCCTTCACCGTTTTTTCCAGGGATTTCAGGTCCTCCTCCGCCATCCCGTCGGCCAGCAGACGAGCCTTCACGATGCCAAGGGCGTCGCGCTCGTCCTTGATCGCCTGAACTTCTTCTTTCGTCCGGTATTTGGCCGGATCGGACATCGAATGCCCGCGGTACCGATAGGTCATCATCTCCAGGATCTGCGGGCCCTTGCCGGCGCGGACGTCTTCAAGGGCGTCCAGCGCTTCGGCCTTGACCGTCGCGACATTCATGCCATCGACCTGCCGTCCGGGGATCCCATAGGCCTGACCGCGGTGAGAGAGGTCGGTCGTCGCCGATGCGCGGGCCACCGAGGTGCCCATTCCGTAACGGTTGTTCTCGATGACATAGATGACCGGGAGCTTCCATAGCGCCGCCATGTTGAAGCTCTCGTAGACCTG
>JAGRJZ010000032.1 GCA_020442505.1 Alphaproteobacteria bacterium
CCGAACCAGAAGGAATCAGCGCCGCAGACCTCAATTGTCGTGCCTATCTTTCCGGCCATTGCCATCTCCGCGAGCGCTACGGCCAGCCCCCCGTCCGAGAGATCGTGACAGGCGGTGACGAGTCCCTCCTCAATCATTTGACGAATAAACGATCCGTTTTGTTTTTCCGTATCAAGATTGACGGGCGGCGCGTCCCCGGACTCGAGTCCATGAATTTCCCGGATATAAAGCGATTGCCCCAAATGCCCTTTCGTCTCGCCGATCAACAGGATCGTTTCTCCCTCCTTTTGAAACGCCAAGGGGACGGCTTTCGCGCTATCGGCGATTAGGCCGACCCCGCCGATAACGGGTGTGGGGTTGATCGCTTCTCCGCTGGTTTCGTTATACAGGGATACGTTCCCGGAAATCACAGGATAATCCAAGGCTTTACAGGCCGCAGCTAACCCTTCGATGCACCCGACGAACTGAGCCATGATCTCTGGTTTTTCCGGGTTCCCGAAATTCAGATTATTCGTCACCGCCAAGGGTTTGGCGCCCACGGCGCAGATATTACGGTAGCTCTCCGCGACGGCTTGTTTTCCGCCCTCGAATGGATTCGCTTTGCAATAGCGCGGGGTGCAATCGGAGGTAATCGCGAGCGCCTTTCCACCCCCCTCTTCCTCTGGGAGCGGGTGAGCCTGCTTGGCAGAGCCGGGTGAAGGAACCCGAACCAATGCGCTATCCCCGGCTTTCATGCTCTGCGTGTCTGCAATTCCTGGAGAGAAAACCGTCTCCCCCATCACCAGACTGTCATATTGTTCCCAGATCCAGCGTTTATCGGCCAGATGGAGAGAAGAGATCAGCGTCTTCAAGGACGCCACGATATTCGTATCCTCGGGAACATCTGGCAATTGGTGACTGGCGACTTTCGGCTCATAAGGCCGATCGTAAACCGGCGCGTCGTCCACCAGCGGTGGCACGGGAATGTCACACCATACCTTCCCGTGCATGGTCAGGACCAGCCGTCGCTCTGCGGTCGTGCGGCCGATAACGGCGAAATCCAGATCCCATTTGGCAAAAATCTCCTCCGCGATATGTTCCTTGCCGGGCACGAGAACCATTAGCATCCGTTCTTGAGACTCGGAGAGCATCAACTCATACGGAGTCATGCGGCTCTCCCGCTGCGGGACCTTGTCCAGATCCAGCGTCACGCCGATCTTTCCCTTATCGGCGATCTCGACGGAGGAAGACGTCAGACCCGCCGCGCCCATATCCTGAATGGAGACGATAGCGTCCGTTTGCATCAGCTCCAGACAAGCCTCCAGCAATAATTTCTCCGTGAAGGGGTCCCCGACCTGAACCGTTGGGCGATTGCCTTCCTTGCCGTCCTCAAACTCGGCGCTGGCCATGGTCGCGCCGTGAATCCCGTCCCGCCCGGTTTTAGAGCCGACATAGACCACGGGCTGATCCACTCCCGCCCCCCGGGAATAGTGGATTTTATCCTGATCCGCGAGACCCACCGTCATCGCGTTCACAAGGATATTCCCGTTATAACTCGCATGAAACTCCGTTTCCCCCGCGACCGTCGGTACGCCCATACAATTCCCATAGCCCGCAATACCCGCCACAACGCCGTCGATCAAATGCCGTGTCTTCGGATGATCTGGCGATCCGAAACGCAGGGCGTTCACGTTGGCGATCGGCCGGCCGCCCATCGTGAACACGTCACGCATGATCCCGCCCACGCCTGTGGCCGCACCTTGATAGGGCTCGATATAGGACGGGTGATTGTGCGATTCCATCTTGAAGATCGCGGCCTGATTATCACCGATATCGATGACACCGGCATTTTCGCCCGGCCCCTGAATAACCCACGGCGCCTGCGTCGGCAGTTTTTTGAGATGTAAGCGAGAGGATTTATAAGAGCAATGCTCGCTCCACATCACGGAAAAAATGCCCAGTTCCGTATAGCTTGGGGTGCGGCCGAGGATTTTCAGGATATGCGCGTACTCGTCGGGAGCCAACCCGAATTCCGCCCCCAGCGCCGGGGTCACGTCGGGTTCGTTGAAAACAGGGAGCGTTTCGGTTTGCTTCAGTGCGGTGGTCATGGATGTTCCTAAACATTTTATCTGCTTCTTTAAACCACAACGATCACAACGAACACAACGGGTTTTTGGGGAAAGAGGGAAATTGTCGGTGTCTTAAACCGGGTGGAGGCACATCAGCAGCGAACGGAAACACGCTCCTTCGTCCTCCGAGGGAGCGATTTCGTTTTCGTCCCCGAGAACGGCTTTGCGGCGCTCTCGCATCTCGTAGTGCAAAACGGTCCCTTTGCGCGAATCCAAAAACAGATCCAGCACGCAGGAATCGGAACGATACTGCCAAATGGCAACGCTCCCTTCACGGCGAGTAAGCTCCGGCTGGTCGAGAAGAACCAGAACATCCGGCGCCAAAAGATCCAAAAACGTGTCCGGTTTCTTCGAAACCAGCTCCGCCAAGATCAATCCGTAAGAAGCCGCGCGACGGGAATCGAAACCGGCTCGCGCAACCGACGAAAGCGGAGCCGCAAAGGCCGCACGACCCAGATCGAACCCGGCCGTCTCGTTACAGCTTCCCACCAGCGACAAAGGAAGAGACAGAGCCAAAAGCACAATCAAAAAAGATCGCGAAGGTTTGTCAAAATTTTTCAATCTGGAAAAAATCATCTGCAAAAGCAACCCGGCGCCCCTCTTCCGATTTCGGAACAAAAGGCACCGGATTTATCGTCTTTATCTCTTTTTCAGAGGCGATTCAAGCCGCGGCAGAGGACAAGGGCAGCTGATTTGCATCCCGTTCTCCATCTCTCGCACCAACCGATTTAACCACTTTACGAGACGCACCCGCTTTTTCCTCGCGCGCGCCGGCCGTCGCCCCCAAGGGGCTTATTTTGCCGTCGATGATCGCGCCGGCTTCCATTGCCATTTCTTTGTACGAGATCGTGCCCGTGATGGACCCCGTCGACGTGATCGTCAGACGACCGTTGACGGTAATGTCACCTTCGAAGCGGCCGGAAATATTTGCTTCGTCGATTTCAACGGCCCCATAAAAGACCCCCGTCGAGGCTACGTCGAGAAAGCGGGCCCCGCGCAGAGAGGCTTCGACGGTTCCTTCCACGACCAGCGTGTCGCAAGAGTCAATTTCCCCGGACATGGTAATGCCGCGCCCGATTAAAAGTTTGCGCTCTTCCGGCGACTCCTGGCCGGGAGACATCCCTCCCGCGCCATATGGGTTGGCGTAGCGCGGCGCCTGGACCGGACGCTGCGGAAAGGCCGAATGGGCGCTCGCGGGCGCGGCGTCCATCGG
>JAGRJZ010000033.1 GCA_020442505.1 Alphaproteobacteria bacterium
CCGCGATGCGCTTGACCAGATCCAGCGCCGGCAGGTAAAGCCACCGGTCGTCGTCCTTGCCGGGATGTTTCCAGACCATAAAGGCCGTCTTGTTCACGTCCGCGGGACGCGAGAAATAGACGTAGAATTTCTGCTCGCCATCATCGGCCCCGATATCCTTGCGTAAAATGACGAACTGGCGCGTGCGTTCCCTCCCTTGGCCGTCGCGGATCAACATCTTAACCTTCGCCCGGCCGTCTTTTCCCTGATAATACGCCGCGTGGTTGGCTTTGTCCACCACGGTCGCAGTGTCCATAGCCAGCGCCGGAAACGCCAAAAACGGCGTCAAAATCAACGATAAAAGCAGTTTTTTCATGATCGTGCCCTTTCTGTCTCTCTTTATATTAGCATATCATAATATAGAGCAACCCCGCCACAGGAAAAGGGAGGCTTTCCCTTTCTACCGCGAAGCCGCTTCGAAACGAAGCGGTTTTTTATATTGAGCTCAGGCCTGTTAGGGCGCCTCACTGTCCATGGGATGCATGGATCGCATGCAGGCTTGTGCAGCGCAAAAGAGGCGTGTACAATGAACGCCTTGAGCGAGTCGCGCGTATACAGCGCGGTTCAAAGATCATTTTTGCGAGGGGGAGATCAAAATTATGGCTGCAAAAGCGAAAAGACAAACCACGGCACCGAAACGAAAACAGGCACAAGCGGCCAAGAAACCTGTGGCCCGGAAGGCGTCGCCTCGCCGCGCAGCCGCTATGCCGAAACCAGCGCAAGCAAATGCTCCGCGCACCACGCGGGCACCTCGACCTGCGCAGCCGCAAAGTCAGAACGCAGCCGAGTCTATTCCCGGCTTCCCGGGCTTCGACGCCTTCACGAATATGATGCCCGTAATGGACAATAGCGACCCTGGGCAAGCTTATGCGCGTTGCTGCAACGTGATCGTGAGCGGCATGGAAGATTTGATAAAGTATCAGAGCACTTTTTTCCAGCAATTCGCCGAAAAGCAGATGAAATACATCAACGATTCGCTGCAAGTGCGCACTTTGAATGAATGGACGGAAACGCAGCACGAAATCGCGCAGGAAAACCTTAACGACCTGATGGACATGGCGACGAGAAGCTCGGAGCGCTGCGTCAAGATTGCCTCCGAGGCGTTCGAGCCGTTGAACGAGGAACTGAACAAATTCATCCGCCAGACCGGGCAGGCTGCCGCCTGACGGGCGTAACAGTGTTTGTCGGGGGTTTTCCCTGACATGACAACCGCCCCGGCTTCCTGTGCAGAGGAGGCCGGGGTTTTTCGTAGACTTGCAGACCCGTTTCAGGCTATTTTAGGGACATGAAAAACACTTCTTTTTTCGTGCGGGCCGGCGCCGATGACGGGCCGGAAGAACAGGATGGTCGCCAGGCTGGACTTCTCCTCAAGACGCGCCCCAAAAACAAAAAGCCGGCGCTGTACAAGGTGCTTTTGCTCAACGACGACTATACCCCGATGGAGTTCGTCGTGCATGTTCTGGAACGCTTTTTCAGTAAAAACCGGATGGAGGCAACCGACATCATGATGCATGTTCATCGCCGGGGCGTGGGCGTTTGCGGCGTCTATACGCACGAAATCGCCGAAACCAAAGTCACTCAAGTCATGGATTTCGCCCGCGCCAACGAACAACCGTTACAATGCGTGATGGAAGAGGAATGAGCATTTGAACATCACCGTATCATCTTGTTTTTTGTGCCGCGAAGCGATTGAAATTGAAAAAAGAACTTTGTGTCTTCGTGCCTTGGTGGTTCGAAACAATTTTTAGATCAAAGAATTATAATATGCCATAATAACGGAAGAAGCTCTTTGCGTTCATGCACAAAAGCTTGCCTTGAGATTGCAAAAGTCCGATAACAAAATAGCCCGGTGGATCGGAAAACACCGGATCAACGAATTTTGTCGGTGATATCATCATGCTCTCCAAAAACCTTGAAACGACCCTCCACAAGGCTCTGGCGCTGGCCACCGCGCGGCGGCACGAATATGCCACGCTGGAGCATCTATTGCTGGCGCTGTGCGGAGACCAGGACGCGATGGCAGTTTTACGCTCCTGCGGGGTCGCGCTCGACGTGTTGAAGGAAAATCTGGCGGCTTATCTGGACGACGAGCTAACCTATCTGGTCAACGCGAACGCATCCGAAGCCCGGCCGACCAGCGCGTTCCAGCGGGTTTTACAACGCGCCGCCATCCATGTCCAATCCTCGGGGCGGGAGGACGTCACCGGTGCGAACGTTCTGGTCGCTCTGTTCTCCGAGCGCGAAAGCCACGCGGTCTACTTCCTGCAAGAACAGGACATGACCCGTTTCGACGCGGTAAATTACATCTCGCACGGAATCGCGAAAGTCCCGGGTCAGGAGATCTCCAAAACCCCCGAAGGAACCGCCGAGGAAACCCCGGATCCTGCCAACAAACAGGGGCGCGCGGCGCTCGACGCCTATTGCGTTAACCTGAACGACAAGGCAAAGAACGGCCGCATCGATCCTCTAATCGGCCGCGACAAGGAAGTCGACCGCACGGTCCAGATTCTCTGCCGCCGCTCGAAAAACAACCCGCTTTACGTCGGGGATCCGGGGGTCGGAAAAACCGCCATCGCCGAGGGGTTGGCCCGCCGGATCGTGAACAGGGAGGTTCCCGCAATCTTGTCCGATGCGACGATTTTCTCTCTGGACATGGGGGCGCTGTTGGCCGGAACGCGTTACCGCGGGGATTTCGAGGAACGGCTCAAAGCTGTTATCAAAGAAATCCAGAAAATCGACGAGGCGGTCTTGTTCATCGACGAAATCCATACCATCATCGGCGCGGGAGCGACCAGCGGCGGAGCAATGGACGCCTCCAACCTTTTGAAGCCAGCGCTGGCGGACGGGACGATTCGCTGCATCGGCTCTACGACCTACAAAGAATATCGCAACCATTTTGAAAAAGACCGGGCGCTGTTAAGACGCTTTCAAAAAATCGACATCGCCGAGCCTTCCGTGGCCGATACGATCAAGATTTTACAGGGTCTGAAATCCTATTACGAGGACCACCACAAGGTTAAATACACCAGCGAGGCCATCCGCGCAGCGGTCGAACTGTCGGCCAAATATATCGGCGACCGCAAATTGCCCGACAAGGCCATCGACATTATCGACGAGGTCGGCGCGGCCCAGATGCTGGTGCCGCCCTCGCGGCGTAAAAAGCTGATTACGCTCAAGGACATCGAAGGGGTTGTATCGGCCATCGCTCGGATTCCCTCGGCCAGCCTGACGAAGGACGACCGCGAATCTCTCCGGACACTGGAGCGGGATTTAAAAACGCTGGTCTTCGACCAGGACGATGCCATCCGAGTTTTAAGCGATTCCATCAAGCTCGCGCGGGCGGGGTTGCGCGACCTGGACAAGCCGGTGGGCTGTTACCTGTTCAGCGGACCGACCGGGGTCGGGAAAACGGAAGTCGCCCGGCAGCTTTCCAAAACGCTGGGGATCGAACTAAAGCGTTTCGATATGTCGGAATATATGGAGCGTCACGCGGTCTCGCGCCTGATCGGCACCCCGCCGGGCTATGTCGGGTTCGAGCAAGGCGGGCTGCTTACCGACGCTGTGGACCAAACCCCGCATTGCGTTCTGTTGCTGGACGAAATCGAAAAGGCGCACCCGGATATTTTCAATATTTTGCTGCAAGTCATGGATTACGGGAAGCTGACCGACAATAACGGCAAGACGGTCGATTTCCGAAATGTGATTTTGATCATGACGACCAACGCGGGTGCCGCCGAGCTGGCGAAAGCCCCGATGGGCTTTGAACGGGACATCCGGATGGAAGACGACCAGGAGGAAATCAAGCGCCTGTTCACCCCCGAATTTCGCAACCGTCTGGACGCAATTGTGCCCTTTCGCGCGCTACGACCGGAAACGGTGGAAAAAGTCGTCGACAAGTTTATTCTGCAACTGGAAGCGCAGCTGGCCGATAAAAACGTCACGATCACGCTGTCCGACCCGGCGCGTGCGGCGCTGGCGAAGGAAGGATACGACCCGGCTATGGGCGCCCGGCCGCTGGCCCGTATCATTCAGGACAAAATCAAACGCCCGCTGGCCGAGGAGCTGTTATTCGGAAAACTGACCCATGGCGGCGCCGTGTCCATCGCCCTTCGGGAGGAGCGGTTTATTTTGACGGTCGAAGACGACAAACCCGTAAAACCTGGAACCGCCCGTAAAAAAATGAAGACACTCAAATCGTAAGCGCTTGACAAGACACGGATAACAAAAAACGTGAATACTATGACGGAAACCGACATCCTCCAAAATCTCGAAAAAACAAAGGCGGTCTCCTACGCCTTGCAGGATTTGCCTGAGGAAACGATCGCAACCGTTTTAACGGATTTCGCCGACAGGCTGCGGAAAAGCACCCTGCACGTTCTGGACGCGAACGAAAAAGATCTCGCCCGGATGGAGCGGAACGACCCGCTCTATGACCGATTGCTCCTGACCGAGAGCCGGATTCAGACCATCGCGGCGGATGTCGAACATGTCGCCGCTCTGCCTTCCCCGGTCGGGGAAACGCGCGAACGGCGGACGCTGGAAAACGGTCTGGACCTCTCCCGCGTGCGGGTGCCGCTGGGGGTGGTCGGTGTGATTTACGAAGCACGGCCCAACGTCACCCCGGACGTGTTTTCGTTGTGCTTCCGAACCCGGAACGCTTGCGTCCTGCGGGGGGGAACGGCCGCGCACGAAACCAATCTGGCGCTGCTTTCCTTGGCCCACGAGACTCTTGCCCAGCATGGAATCGATCCGGCGGCCGTGTATCTGATGCCGCCCGCGCGGGATTTTGTCCCCGTGATGCTTCAGGCTTACGGTCTGGTCGACGTCGTGATCCCTCGCGGATCGCAAGGATTAATCGACTTCGTCCGGGAAAACGCGTCCATCCCGGTGATCGAGACAGGCCGCGGGGTCGTACATATCTATGCCGATAAAAACGCCGATATCGCCATGGCCGCGCGCGTAATCGACAACGCCAAGACCCGCCGCCCGTCCGTATGCAATGCGCTGGATACGCTTCTGGTTCATGAAGCGCTGCTGCCGCAGATCGAAACTCTCGTCGCGCCGCTGGCAGAAAAATCCGTGGTCATCCATGCGGATCTGATCGCAGCAGCCGCGCTCAAGGATATCTATCCCGCATCCTTGCTTCGTGCCGCCGAAGCGGCGGACTATGACCAGGAATTTATGGCGCTCCGGATGAATCTGCGGATCGTCCCCTCCCAGGCGGAAGCCATGGCGCATATCAGACAGCACGGCTCTGGCCATACGGAGGCCATCTTGACCCGGGACGAGGCGGCCGCGGACGACTTTCTACGCCGTGTGGACGCCTCGACCGTGATGGTCAACGCCTCGACCGCCTTTACCGATGGCGGGCAATTCGGGCTCGGCGCGGAGATCGGGATCTCGACGCAGAAACTCCACGCCCGGGGTCCGATGGGACTGGCGGCGCTCACAAGCACGAAATGGCTTTTGCGGGGAGACGGCCAAATCCGCCCAGCATGACGAAATCCTTCTGCCCTACGCGACACGTCATACCGGAATCGCGGCCGGTTTTTTCCATTGCAGCCAGCTGACCACCATCAGGCGCGTGACCCAGATCGCCGAGAAAAACGACGTCACGATCCCGATGCCGAGCGTCACGGCGAACCCCTTGATCGGGCCGGTTCCAAAGGAAAACAAAATCAACGCCGCGATCAGCGAGGTCAGGTTCGAATCGATAATCGTCGCCATCGCGCGGGCGTAGCCCGCATCCACCGCGGCGATCGGGGAGCGTCCCTTGCGGAGCTCCTCCCTGATGCGCTCAAAGATCAGCACGTTCGCGTCCACCGCCATCCCGATGGTCAGGACGATCCCCGCGATCCCCGGCAGAGTCAAGGTCGCCTGCAATCCGGAGAGCAACGCGAAGATCAACGCCATATTCACGACCAGCGCCATATTCGCCATCATTCCGAACAAGCCGTAAGACACGCCCATAAAGACCAAAATGAACGCAAGCCCCACAAGGCTCGCCATTTTTCCGGCCTGGACAGAATCCGCGCCCAGAGAGGGCCCCACGGTGCGTTCCTCCAGCACGTGCAACGGAGCCGGCAACGCCCCCGCCCGCAAAAGAAGGGCGAAATCGTTGGCTTCCTGAACGCTGAAGGCACCGGTAATCTGTCCCGCCCCGCCGCAGATCGGGCCGTTAATATTCGGGGCGCTGATAACCTGGTTGTCCAGAACAATCGCAAAAGGCTCGTTCGTATGCTCGCGCGTCACGCGGCAGAATTTTTTGGCGCCGATTCCGTTCAGATTGAAACACACCGCCGATTGGCCGTATTGGGTTGTGCAATACTGCGCGTTGGTCAGCATATCCCCCGTCAGCATCGCCCGGCGCTCCAGTGCGATTTTCCGAGCGGGGTCCTCCATCATCGGCAGAACGCGCACACCGCCGCCTTCGCTGCCACCTTTCAGATCCACGAGGTGAAAGCTCAGCTTCGCGGTCCGGCCCAAGATATCCTTGATATATTGCGGATCTTCGACCCCCGGCAGCTGGACGATAATCCGGTCCTCGCCCTGGCGCGTGATGACGGGCTCACGGGTTCCAGTTTCATCGACGCGGCGGCGGACGATCTCGATCGACTGGCCGATCGTCTGGTCCGTGATCTGTTTCAACGCCGCGTCGGTAAAGGTGGCCTCGAGGGTCTTGCCATCGGCTCCGACGATGACGTCAACGTCCCGATCCACTTCGCGCAGGATCTTTTTGGCCGCATCAGCATCGGTCGCGTCCCGCAGAGACAGGCGCGCGCCGTTTTGGATCGGGGAGATACGCGTATAGCCGATTTTCGCGGTGCGCAGCTCCGTGCGCGCAGCAGAGACAATCCCTTCCGCCCGTTCCTTGACCACGGACGGAACGTCAACCTCCAGCAAAAGATGCGATCCGCCCTGCAAGTCTAGACCGAGGCTGACCGTCTTCGTCGGCAGCCAGCCCGGCAAGCCCTGAAGAGCGGCGCGGATGTCCTTGCCGACCATGTTCGGCGCCGCATAGCAAAACGCCAGCACGCAAACAACCAGGATCAAACCGGCTTTCCAGCGGGGAATTTGGATCATGTTTTATCAACCTCGATATGACTACTTGCGCCCGGCATGGTAGTTTTGCGTTACTTTTTTTCTTTCTCTTCCTTCTCCACCTTGCTTTGGATCGTGGAGCGCAGGGCCGTGATTTTAACGTCCTTTGACAGTTCGACCGTCATCTGATCCTCGCCGTCCTTCATCGCGGCGATCGTCCCGACCAGCCCGCCGGCGAAAATAACCTTGTCGCCTTTTTTCAGCTGCGAGAGCATGTCCCGGTGTTTCTTGAAGCGTTTTTGCTGGGGCATCACCATCAGCAGATAAAACAGACCGAAAATGATGACGAATAAAAGAATATTGGACGTATAAAAGTCGGTAATACTGCCGGACGTCACGGCGGCTTCTGTCGCCTCTTGGGCCCAAGCCTGGGAAATCAGCATTGTCTTATCCTTTTTGTTTGGTTAACCTCGGCGCCAGACTATAACGCCCTCGGCCTCAAAGGCAAGAGAGAACAAAGCGGAGTACCCCCTATGCCCTACCTTCTCGTTCAGACTAACGCGCACGAAGACGTGATCAAACAGGAGATATTTTTAAAAGACGCCACGAAGACGGTGGCGGACATAACCGGAAAACCGGCGGAAAAAGTCATGGTCGCCTTGCAATCCGGCGTGCCCATGGCCTTTGGCGGGCAGGAGGAAACCTGCGCCTTTGTCCATCTGAAATCCCTGGGCCTGCCGGAGTCCGAGAACCAACGCTACGTCAAGGCATTGTGCGATTTGCTGGAAAACACTCTGCACATCCACCCGGGGCGGATCTTCGTCCAGCTATCGGACCACCCAAGGCATTTATGGGGCTGCGACGGGAAAGCCTTTGGATAACGGCTACGAATCGCTGTCGCGCACGGCGCCCTTGACCCGGTCCAAAATGGCGTTGATCAGCTTCGTTTCGTTCTGTGCGTAAAACGCGCTCGTCACGTTCATGTAGTCGGTGATAATGACCGGCGGGTCCGTGTCGTGATGGGCCAGCAACTCATACCCGCCGCACAGCAAAATCGCGCGTAGAAGCGGATCCATCATCCCGATCCCCGTGCCCCGCGCCCGCAAAAAGGAGTCGATCATCCCGGACAGGTCGTCCCGGCGTTTTTCTACGCCGCCGACGATCGCCCGAAACAGCCGGCCGTCCGGCGGAACCATCGCCTCTCCATCGACAGGTTTCCCGAGGCGGCACGATTCGTATTCCGCAATCACGTCCGCGGCCTTTTGCCCGGATTCGGCCTGTTGATAAACGGCCTGCACCGCGGCCAATCGCGCGGCGCTGTTCCGTGCCTTGGGGGAGGGTTTCAAATGTTTTGCAGGGGCCGTTACCATTATGCCGCCGCTTGCCTGCCATGGGAGAGATCCTGAATTTCCCGCAGAAATACGTCAAAATCCTCCGGCTTGGAAAAATCGTGGTAAACCGAGGCGTAGCGGATATAGCCGACCATGTCCATCCGGGCCAGCGCCTGCATCACGAGCGCGCCGATCTGCTCTGAGGGCATCTCCGCCTCCCCCGCGCTTTCCAGTTGCCGGACGATGGCGTTGGCGGTTTTTTCGATCTGCTCCAGCGCGACAGGCCGTTTGCGCAGGGCAACCTGCATGGAGCGAATTAATTTGTCCCGGTCGAAAGGCTGGCGCTTGTCACCGGCCTTCAAAACCGTAATCTCGCGCAGCTGCACCCGTTCAAACGTGGTGAATCGCGCAGCGCATTCCGGACAGGCGCGGCGGCGGCGAATGGAGGAACCGTCCTCCGCCGGCCGGGAGTCCTTTACCTGAGAATCCTCATGTCCGCAAAACGGGCAGTGCATGGCGTTCCTCCCCTACGCAATCGCCTGTTCATAAATCGGGAAACGGGCGCACAGAGCTTCGACCCGGGCGCGAACAGACTGTTCAATCGCGGCATTCCCCTCCGGTCCGTTCGCCGCGAGACCGTCCAGAACCTCGACCATCATTTCACCGACCTGACGAAATTCCTCCGTCCCGAATCCGCGGGTCGTCGCGGCAGGCGTCCCCAGACGCACGCCGCTGGTGACAAACGGTTTTTCCGGGTCGAACGGTACAGCATTTTTATTGCAAGTCATGCCAGCCCTCTCCAACGCCACCTCCGTAATATTTCCGGTCAGCCCTTTGGGCCGCAGATCAAGCAAGACGATATGGCTATCCGTCCCACCAGACACGATATCAAACCCGCCTTTGATCAAAACATCGGCGAGAATCTTGGCATTATCAAGAACGGCCTGCGCATACAGCTTGAAATCCGGTTGGAGAACTTCCCCAAAACAAACGGCTTTGGCCGCGATCACATGCATTAGCGGCCCACCCTGCAGACCAGGGAAGATGCTGGAGTTCAGTTTTTTATAAATATCCTCATCGTTGGTCAAAATCATTCCACCCCGCGGACCGCGCAAGGTTTTGTGAGTCGTCGTCGTCGTAACATCCGCGTAGGGAACCGGACTCGGATAAACACCGCCGGCGATCAAACCCGCATAATGTGCCATATCGACCATCAGATACGCCCCGACACTGTCCGCGATCGTCCGGAAACGTGCCCAGTCGATCACGCGCGGATAGGCCGATGCTCCCGCGATGATCAACTTCGGACTGTACTCTTTTGCAAGGGCTTCTACCTCGTCGTAGTCAATCAGCGCGTCTTCTTTTCTGACACCGTATTGCACCGCGTTAAACCATTTGCCCGATTGGTTCGGCTTTGCCCCGTGGGTCAAATGCCCTCCGGCCGCCAACGACATGCCTAGTACCGTATCCCCGGGCTGAAGCAGTGCCATCATGACGCCTTGATTGGCCTGGGATCCGGAATGAGGCTGAACGTTCACATATTCACATCCAAAAATCTGTTTTGCTCGTTCGCGGGCCAGATCTTCGGCCACGTCCACATACTCGCACCCGCCGTAGTAACGCTTGTGTGGGTACCCCTCTGCATATTTATTTGTCAAAACAG
>JAGRJZ010000034.1 GCA_020442505.1 Alphaproteobacteria bacterium
GCCCTAGTCCGGCGCGCTGGGAATGATCGGGTTTGACGGATTCATGGACACCAGCATCGCCATCCGGACGCTGGTCTATCACGGCCAGAGCGTCAGCTTCAACGTGGGCGGAGGGATTACCGCAGCCTCGCAACCGGAAGCGGAATATCAAGAGACGCTCGACAAAGCCCGCGGCCTGTTCGAAAGCTTCGGGGGAGAGCGGGAGCGAATTACGCCGCCTTCCGCGCCGGCTGGCACAGCGGAAATCGAGTCTTCTCCCGCGCGAATTGCAGAAGGGCCGTGACGGCCGGATCCCCGGAGAAATCCTGCGCGACCGATGCAAGACGGGATTCCATCGTCCCGTCCTCTGAATCGAACAACGCCTTGAACGCGCGCTGCAACGTCTTGATCTGGTCCTTCGTATAGCCGCCGCGCTCCAGCCCGATCAGGTTCAACCCGGCCAGATGGGCCCGCTCGCCCTTGACCCGGCCATAGGGAATCACGTCGTTTTCCACGCCGGACATCCCCCCGATCACCGCATAGGCGCCGATCCGGACCCATTGATGCACCGCGGCCAAACCGCCAATCACCGCGTGGTCGCCGACGCTCACATGACCGCCCAGAGTCGCGTTGTTGGCCATGATGACCCCGTCGCCGATCCGGCAGTCATGCGCAACATGGCAGGCCATCATAAACAGCCCCCCGTCGCCGATCACGGTCTCCATTCCGCCGGATTCCGTACCCGGGTTCATGGTGACGTGCTCCCGTATCGTGTTGTTTTTCCCGATGATCAAACGCGAGGGCTCGCCGTGATATTTCAGATCCTGCGGCGCGGTGCCGATCGAGGCGAAAGGATAAATCTGCGTCCCGGCGCCGATCGTCGTCCGGCCATCGACCACCACATGGGCGTGCAGCCGCACATCGTCGTCCAACCGTACATCCGCTCCCACGATGCAATAGGGACCAATGGCGACATTGTCGCCGATCTGCGCGTTTTCGTGGATAATCGCGGTGGGGTGGATCTGGTTTGTCATACGTCTTGCTTTTGTGTTTTTCCAGACGAGGACCCTACCGGAAAGCCCCCTCCCCGGCAAATCACGGTTTATTGCGGGATGTTACGGAAGCGATAGATCACGGCGCAACCATCACCGCGGCGGCGGCTGAGCGGGAGATTTCAATCAGCACGTCCGGGTTCAGGATAAACAGAACGACGAACAGAACGCTGCCGAGCAGGACAGCCCGGCGACCGAAGCCGAAATCCTGATCCAGCGCCTCGGCGGGTTTATCAAAGAACATGATCTTGATAATCCGCAGATAGTAAAACGCGGCCACGGCCGTGGTCAGAACCCCCACGACTGAAAGCACGTAGAACCCTTCGGCGATCGCGGCCTGGAATACAAACATTTTGCAGAAAAATCCGGCCATCGGGGGAATCCCCGCCATGGAGAACATTAAAATCGCCATCGCATAGGCGATCGCAGGGTTTCGTAAGCCAAGCCCCGCCAGATCCGTCGTCTCGCGCAGCGCGATCCCGCCCCGGCGCATCATCAGGACGACCGCGAAAACCCCCGCCGCCATCAGCATATAAACCATCATGTAAAAGATCACCCCGGCCACCCCGGTCTGGCTGGCCGCGACCACGCCGATCAAGGCGTAGCCCATATGGTTGATCGAGCTATAGGCCATTAGGCGCTTGATATTCGTCTGCGCCAGCGCACCGAACGCCCCGACCAGCATCGAGCCCATCGACAACAGCCACATGATCTGTTGCCACTGGTCTTGCGCGGGTTCGAAAACGGCGAACAAAATGCGCAGCAACAGTCCCATCGCGGCGACTTTCGGCACGATGGCGAACAGCGCCGTCACGGAGCCTGCCGCTCCCTCATAGACGTCCGGGGTCCACATATGGAACGGCACGGCCGAAATCTTGAAAGCGATTCCGATGATGATAAAAACCATCCCTACCAGAGCCGGCAGCGCGAGCGCCCCCTCCCCGCTTGCGCGCAGGACGTGGGAGATCCCGTCAAAGGACAACGCCCCCGTATAGCCGTAAATCAGCGACATCCCGAACAGCAAAAACCCGGAGGCCAACGCCCCGAGCAGAAAATACTTGATCCCGGCCTCGGACGACTTCCCGTGCCCGCGTCGAAACGCGGCCAGGACATAGAGGCTCAGCGATTGAAGCTCCAGCCCCATATACGCCACCAGCATATGGTTGGCCGAAACCATCACCATCATGCCCAACCCCGCGAACAGGATCAAAAGCGGGTATTCGAACCGGGCCAGGCCCTCTTGCGCGAGGTATTTTTCCCCCAGGACCACGGAAATCAAAAGTCCGCCGAGAATCATAAATTTCATGACCCCGGCGAACTGGTCCATCACGAACATACCGTTCAACGCGACCGTCCGGTGCCAGTCCAGGCCCAGCATGAACACGCAGGCCAGCACGAAACAAAAAGCCACCGCCCGGCACATGGCACACAGCCCGTGGCGCTGTTCCCGCACCACGCCCACGACCAGCAGCGCAAGCCCGGCCACGGCAAGAAATATCTCCGGCAAAAGCGGGGTCAGCGCGCTAAGGGAGAGAGAATCATTCATTGCTTATCACCTCCGGCATCGGGGGCATGGCCATCCAACGCGCCGATACGTCGCCGGCCTCCGGAGCCACGGAATCAAGAATCAGCGCGGTAATCTGGGGTTTTTGTAAAGCCAGATGATAGGATTCCATCAGCCGCTCCACCGCCGGCCCGGTCCGGTCCAAAATCGCGTTCGGGAACAGACCGAACCACAAAACCATTCCCACGATCGGCAGAAAAATCAAAATCTCCCGACGATTCAGATCCTTCATCGCGGCCGTGTCCTTATTCTCAAGCGGACCGAAAATAACCTTCCGATACAGGCGCAGCATGTAAATCGCCCCCAGAATAATCCCCCCTGCCGCGAAAAAGGCAAGCGTCGCGCTGACATGGAACGCCCCCAGCAACGCCAGAAACTCGCCCACGAATCCGCTGGTCCCCGGCAGGCCGACCGAGCCCAGCATCAAAATCATAAAAACCGCGGCATAGATCGGCATGTTGTTCACAAGCCCGCCGTAACGCGCCATTTCCCTTGTGTGCAGGCGATCATACACCACGCCCACGCACAAAAACAGAGCCGCGGAAATCAGGCCGTGGGACAACATCTGAAAAATCCCGCCCTGAATCCCTTGCATCGTTCCGGTAAAAATCCCCAGAGTCACGAAGCCCATATGGGCGACCGAGGAATAGGCGATAAGCTTTTTCATATCCCGCTGAACGAACGCGATCAAGGAGGCATAGGCGAAAGCCACGATGCTCAAGCCGTAGACCAGCGGCGCGAAATAAGCGCTGGCGTCCGGGAAAAGCGGCAGGGAAAAACGCAAAAACCCGTACCCCCCCATTTTTAACAGCACCCCGGCCAGGATAACCGAGCCGGCCGTCGGGGCCTGAACGTGCGCATCGGGAAGCCACGTATGCACCGGCCACATCGGGACCTTGATGGCGAAGCTGACAAAAAATGCCAGCCATAGCCATTTCTGGACATCCGCCGTGACCGGGTTTTCGAGCAACACGGGAATATCCGTCGTCCCGTGCATGAAATACAGCGCCAAAAGCCCGACCAGCATCAGCACCGACCCGGCAAGAGTGTAAAGAAAGAACTTATAGGCCGAATAAACCCGGTTTTCTCCGCCCCACATTCCGATGATCAGGAACATCGGGATCAGCGAGCCTTCGTAGAAGACATAGAACAGCAGCGCGTCGAGAGCCGTGAACGTCCCGACCATAAAGGTCTCCAGCAACAAAAAGACGATCATATATTGCCGCACCCGGGTTTTGATGGAATCCCAGCTTGCCAGAATGCAAACCGGTACCAAAAAGGCCGACAGCATCACGAAAAACAGGGAAATCCCGTCCACCCCGACATGATAGGAAATCCCCAGATCGGGAAACCAGGTGAGTTGCTGTTCGAACTGAAACCCGGGATCGTCCGCATCGAAGGCGAAGAACATATAAAGGCTGAGGGAGAAGGTAAACAAAGACGTCCAAACCGCCGCCAGCTTGGCGTTGCGGGCGACTCGCGCTTCGTCTCCCCGAATCATGAGGATGAACAAAACGCCGACCAGCGGCAAAAACACCATCAGGGATAAAACAGGCAGCTCGGTCATGAAAGCCCCCCCCACATGATCCAGCCCACGAACAGCACCAAGCCGACCAGCATCGCAAAAGCATAGTGATAGACATAGCCCGTTTGAAAGCGGGACAGCAACGCCCCGAATCGGCTTGAGAACAAGGCAATCCCGTCCGGTCCCATCCGGTTGATAAAGGCGCCGTCGCCTTTCTTCCAGAACAAACGTCCCAGATTCAAGACCAAACGCACGATCAGGCTGGCGTAAATCTGGTCAAAATACCATTTATTATAAAACAGGCTGTGCAAAGGCCGAAACCACCGCACCATCGCCCCGGGCAAATGCGTGTAACGAATATAGAACAGCCAGGACAGGACGATCCCCAGAACGCCCGCGCCAAAGGGCAGGAGTTTTACCCATTCCGGCACGTGATGCGCGGCCTCGATCGAGTCGTTCTGCTTCAGGACGAAGAGAGAATCGCCCCAGAAAACACGCCGGTTCACGGCTTCGTGCATCCAGTGATCTTCCATCGCGGGGGCCTCGACGTCGCGCTCCATCTCCAGCTCGTGCCCGACGATTTCCGGCTTATGATGCAGCCCCCCGACAAAGGGCTCGTAAAACAGAGCCCCCGCGAACAGAGCCCCCGTGGCCAAGACCACCAACGGGCCCAGCATGACCTGCGGCGATTCGTGAACGTGGCCCATGACCTTCTTGCTTGCCCGCGGCTTTCCGTGGAAGGTCATGAACAACAAGCGCCAGCTATAAAACGCCGTCATGACAGCCGCCGCGATCCCCATCCAGTACGCGAATGTCCCAAACCAGCTATGGTCGGCGAAGGCAGCCTCCAGGATAATATCCTTGGAATAATACCCGGCGAAAAAGGGAATCCCCGCCAGTGCGAGCGAGCCGATCCACATCATGACATAGGTCGTCGGAATCAAACGCCAGATTCC
>JAGRJZ010000035.1 GCA_020442505.1 Alphaproteobacteria bacterium
GGTCGCGTCTACGTCATCAACAAGATCAAAAAACGCTTCAAGGCACGCCAGGGTTAAGACATTCTTTGCGTCTTAAGCGATGCACGCCCAATACATTACGTATAGAGGCCCGTTTTTACGGGCCTTTTGCTGTGTGCAAAACGAATTAATCTGGTGCAAGCGGAAATTTTGTCTGTTATAACCGTCCCCGTTTCAGACAGGAATAAAGACGGAAAAGCGATGTTTTCAAAACTTTTCGGATTTGTGTCGGCCGACATGGCCATAGACCTCGGCACGGCCAATACGCTGGTCTATGTGCGTGACCAAGGCATTGTTTTGAACGAGCCGTCCGTCGTCGCCATCTCCCTGCATGCCGGGAAAAAACAGATTCTGGCCGTAGGGAACGAGGCGAAGCAAATGCTGGGGCGCACCCCGGGCAACATCGTGGCGATTCGCCCCCTGCGCGACGGCGTCATCGCGGATTTCGAAGTCACCGAAGCCATGATCAAGCACTTTATCCGCAAGGTGCATAACCGTCGCTCTTTCGTCTCGCCGAAAATGGTGATCTGCGTGCCCTCAGGCTCCACCGCGGTCGAACAGCGTGCCATCATCGAATCGGCCGAAAGCGCCGGCGCCTCCCAGGTCGGCCTGATCGAGGAACCCATGGCTGCGGCGATCGGCGCGGGTCTTCCCGTAACCGAGCCGACAGGCTCCATGGTCGTGGATATCGGCGGCGGCACGACAGAGGTAGCTGTGATCTCGCTGGGCGGAATCGTTTATGCCCGCTCCGTCCGGGTTGGCGGCGACAAAATGGACGAAGCCATCATTGCCTATATTCGTCGGGTCCATAATTTGTTGATCGGGGAAACCACGGCCGAGCGAATCAAGAAAGAAGTCGGAACCGCCTGCATGCCCGCGGACGGCGAAGGCCGCCAGATCGAAATCAAAGGCCGCGACCTGATGAACGGCGTGCCCAAGGAAATCGTCGTGACGGAGCGTCAGATCGCCGAGGCGCTCGCCGAGCCGGTCGGCCAGATCGTCGAAGGGGTCAAGGTCGCGCTGGAACACACGCCGCCGGAGCTGGCGGCCGATATCGTCGACAAGGGAATCGTCATGACCGGAGGCGGCTCGCTTTTGGCCAATCTCGACTACGTCCTGCGTCATGCTACGGGCCTGGCCGTAACGCTGGCGGACGACCCGCTATCCTGCGTCGCGCTCGGGACCGGCCACGCGCTCGAAGAAATGAAGACGATGAAGAACGTCCTGATCGGCGGATACGGATAAAAAAATCTGTCGATAAGCCACCTCGTACGCATTGCCGGCCGATTCTTTTCCGGATAGACTTTTCCTGTTCGTTTGTACGATAAAACAATAGGCTCCGTTTGAAGCGACATCGCCACACCAAAGGATTTTCCGGTGCCCTTCCTCTCCGTTTATGGGGCGGACAGGCTATGCCGCTTCTCTTTATCGTTCTAGCGCTTCTCCTTTTCGTTTTTTCTTCTTTGCACAAAGATTTCGGTCATCCCTTGAAGGCGCAGGTAACAGACGCCTTCGCGCCGATTCTGGCCACCTTGAACACGCCCGTACAAACCGCCGCGGTTTATGTCTCCGCGTTGACGGGGTTCGCCGCGCTCCAGACGGAAAATGCAACCCTCGCGGCCGAGAACGAACACCTGCGGACATGGTACCAGGCAGCGCTCACCCTGCGCGCTGAAAACGAATCCCTTCACAGACTGTTGAACGTTCACCTGCCGCCGGGTCACCGTCATATCACGGCGCGCGTCATCGCAGATTCCGGAAGCCCCTACGCCCATAGCTTTCTTGTCCTCGCCGGTCGTCAGGACGGCGTTAAGAAGGGCCAAGCCGCGCTGGCCGCAGGGGGAGTCATCGGACGAGTCATTGAAACAGGGGAAACCACCGCCCGGATTTTACTACTGACCGACATCAACACCCGCATTCCGGTCACGGTTGAAACGACCGGCGATCGGGCCATTCTTGCCGGGGCGAACACCGCGCTGCCGGTCCTCACGCATCTTCCCCCGAATTCGACAGCCGCCATCGGCGATAGAATCGTGACTTCCGGCCATGGCGGGCTTTTCCCCTACGGCCTGCCGGTCGGGGAAATCATCGGACGGGACGAGGATGGTGTGAGCGTACGCCCCTACGCGTCGCTTGACCGGGTTGATTTCATCCGTATCGTCGATAAACAGGACGACCGGACCGTAACAGACGAACGCTTACCTTAAGACAAACAAAGGATGACTCCTTGGAAAACCAAGTGCTTTACACATTCCTAGGGTTTCTGGCGGCGTTTTTGTTGATTGGGCTTTTATCGGTTCGCAAACGCCGAAAATCTGCCGATGACTACCTCCTCGCCAGCCGCGACGTCAGCCCCATGCTGGTAGGACTATCGGCCGCGGCCTCGACCGCCAGCGGATTCGGATTTACGGGCATGATCGGCTTTGGATATACGCTGGGCCTTTCATCCGTGTGGCTTGTCCTGGGAATTGCCTTTGGCGAGTTATGCGCCTTTTGGCTCGTCTCTCGCCGGTTCAGAACCTACACTCAAAGAGAAGGCGTTTCCTCCTATTCCGAATATTTTTCCGCCCGTATGGACAAAGGAAAACGGATCGTCCAACTGACCGTCGCCTTCATCGCGATTGGCGCGGTACTTCTTTACGCAACAGCGCAGCTTGCCGCGGGCAGCAAAGCGCTGCACGTCCTGTTCGGCTGGGATTACAGCATCGGCGCCATCCTCGGCGCAATTATCGTCGTGCTCTATTGCTTTTCCGGGGGTATTCGGGCCTCTATCTGGACGGACGCGGCGCAGATTGCTGTTATGTTTTTGGCCATGCTTTTTCTTCTTTTGGCATCCCTTCACGAAATCGGAGGGGTTTCAACGCTTTTAGACAAACTCTCAACCGTCAATCCCTCTTTGTCGAACGTATGGCCGGCCCATCTTCCCTTTGGTCCCCTTCCGTTCATCGCCGGATGTTTTTTCGCCGGCATCAGCGTGATCGGTTTCCCGCATACCATGGTTCGTTTTATGACCTTGAAAACCCCACGCGACACGAACATGGCCATTGGCTGGCATGTCGGTGCTTTTTTCGCGTTTTATATAACGGCCTGGGGTGTAGCCGTATGCACGCGGGTTTTGCTACCACCAGAGGCTGTTTTCGACCCGGAGCTCGCCCTGCCGATGCTGGCGCTGGATATTCTTCCGGGGGCTTTGGTGGGTTTAATCCTGGCAGGAATTTTTGCCAGTACGATTTCGACCGCGGACTCGCTGGTCCTGAGCGCGACGGCCACGCTATCGCGCGATGTCTTTCACAAATGGAAGGATTCCCACGTTTTTCTAAAGCTCTGCACTTTGTCGGTGACGGCGTTGGCGCTTGGGCTGGCGCTGATCGGCCCACGCAGCGTTTTCGACCTGGTCTTGCTCTCGGTTTCCGTGATGGGGTCCTGCT
Source organism: Alphaproteobacteria bacterium (assembly GCA_020442505.1). GTDB lineage: Bacteria > Pseudomonadota > Alphaproteobacteria > Micavibrionales > Micavibrionaceae > JACKJA01. The sequence continues at coordinate 3,447 of JAGRJZ010000035.1, forward strand.
TTGCCCCGCTCTTGATCGTCCGGGCATTTCGGAGACCGCTCAACGCTCCGACGGCGCTTGCGATGATCGGCGGCGCGTTGCTGATGGTTGTCTTCTGGCGGCATATGGGCTGGCACAAGGGAATGTTCGAGGCCATGCCCGGGATCATAACGGCTTTTGCCATCTATGTCCTTGGCACGGGTCTGTCTTTCGGTCTAAAACGAAGGCATGAAAACGCGTGACAGCTCTTTCTCAAAACTTGAGTCCTTCAGCCGCCTGTTCCTCGCGCAGCTTGTTTTGTTTTTTCTCCTTTTGATCAATCTTGTGCCCCTGCCGGTTCCCGTTCTCGGATCCCTGAACCCGGCTTTTGTCCTGATGGGGGTGTATTATTGGGCCGTGTACCGTCCGACGCTTTTGCCGCCACTTCTGTGTTTCGGGGCTGGCCTTTTGATGGACATTCTGAGCGGCGGGCCACTCGGGATCAACGCGCTTGTATTTGTCGCGGTCCAGTGGATCGTCCGCAGCCAGCGGCGTTTTTTGATGGGCCAACCCTATCTTGTGATGTGGTTCATCTTTGCCCCCGTCGCGCTGGGGGCGGGTCTGACGCAATGGTTTCTGGCGGGGCTGTCTGTCATGCGGTGGAGCGCCCCCCTGCCCGGCCTGATCGACGCGCTGGCCGGATTTTTTCTGTTCCCGTTTATCAGCCTGTTGCTGATCGCGGTGCACCGAGCGCTCCCGGGCGGAGCAAAAACGATGGTGTAGGAAGACAGCATGAAATCGCGCGAGGATGACAGACACAAGACCTTTACCCGGCGGGCCGTTCTGATCGGCGCGGCGCAGGGCGGGCTTCTCGCGCTTTTGGGCGGACGTCTGGCCTGGCTTCAAATCGCTCAGGGCCAACGGTATAAAACCTTGTCCGACAACAACCGGATCAACGTCAAGATGCTTCCGCCCTCGCGCGGAGTGATCGTCGACCGCTTCGGCGAACCGTTGGCCGTCAACGGCCAGAATTTTCGCGCGCTGATCGTCCCGGAGCAGACGGATGATCTGGAAACCGCGCTGTTGAAACTTTCAACCCTGATTCCGTTATCGGACAAAGACATCCAAACGGCCCTGAAACGTGCGAAAAACACGGCCGCTTTCGTCCCGATCGAGATACGGGAAAACCTCGCCTGGGAAGATGTCGCCCGGATCGAGGTCAACTTGCCGGATCTGCCCGGAATCGCGATCGATGTCGGAGAAATCAGGAATTATCCGCTGAGCAGCGCCACCGCGCATTTAATCGGCTATGTGGGGGCCGTGTCCGCCGCGGATCTGGCCGCGGATAAAGACCCCGCCTTGCGCCTGCCGGGCTTTCGGATCGGTAAAACCGGGATCGAAAAAACATATGATAAAGAGCTGCGCGGGGGGGCCGGCAGCGCCGAAGTCGAAGTCAACGTCGCCGGTCGCGAAGTCCGGGAACTTACCCGCGCGCTCGGGCGGCCGGGGGCGGACGTCACCCTGTCGATCGACGCGCGCCTGCAAAAGGACACGCAAGACCGGCTGTCCGCTCAGAAAAGCGCTTCGGCCGTCATTATGGACGCGCAAACAGGCGCGGTCTACGCGCTGGTCTCCTTTCCGGCCTTCGACCCCAATGTTCTGACACACGGCATATCGGCCGAGCAATGGGAGGATCTTCTTGCCGATCCGGGTCTGCCGCTGAACAACAAGGCCGTCGGGGGACAATATCCGCCCGGCTCTACCTTTAAAATGGTCACGGCTCTGGCCGCGCTGGAAGAAAACGTCATCACCCGCAACACGTCGGTGCAATGCCCCGGTTATTACGATTACGGAGGTAACCGGTTTCATTGCTGGAAAAGCTGGGGGCATGGGCGGATGGATCTGGTCGACGCGCTGGCGGAGTCCTGCGACACGTTTTTTTATAAAATCTCGACGGAGATCGGCATCGACCGGCTGGCGTCCTACGCGCACAAGCTCGGACTGGGGGACAAGCTGGGCTTTGATCTGACCGAGGAACGCCCCGGTTTGATGCCCGATAAAGACTGGAAAATGGGACATTTCGGGGAGCAATGGCGCGCGGGGGAAACCGTCGTCGCAAGCATCGGACAGGGATACATCCAGACCACGCCGTTGCAACTGGCCGTCATGACGGCCCGTCTGGTCAATGGCGGGCACGCGGTCAGACCCTGGATCGCGGGCATGCTCGGCGGCGTGGGCTCGGACATGATCGGTGCCCGCTGGCCGTCTTTGGGGTTCAGGAAATACAATCTGGATCTGATCAAAACCGGGATGGAGCGAGTCGTCAACCACCCCAAGGGCACCGCCTTCAAATCCCGGATCGAGCCGCAAGCCCTGCGTATGGGGGGAAAGACCGGCACCGCGCAGGTGCGCCGCATCACACAGGCACAGCGAGAAGAAGGCACAATCAACGAAAACATCCCGTGGGAGCACCGGGACCACGCGCTGTTCGTCGGCTACGCGCCGATCGTGAACCCGCGCTATATCTGCGCCGTCGTCGTCGAGCACGGCGGGAGCGGTTCTGCCGCCGCCGCCCCGATCGCCCGGGACCTCCTCCTCAAGGCGCAATCCTACAACCCCGCGGCGACGATCCTTTTTCCTCAAAAACAAGAGGGGACGCCCAAACCGCCCCCCAAAAAACCATTTCCTTAGCCGGCTCAGTGGATGCTCCAACGAGCCGTTTTTCAAAGGGAAAGAGTATCGCTCGGGAGGTGTGCCTTACGCGTAGACGATTTCTAGAACTTCGTAGTTTTTTTCCCCTTGGGGGGTGACGATGGTAACGCTGTCCCCCACGGATTTACCGATCAGGCCACGCGCGATGGGAGCATTCAGCGATATGCGACCCTCGTCGGCGTTGGCTTCGTGGTGACCGACGATTTGATAGGACAGCTCGATTTCAGTGTCTTCGTCGACGATCAGAACCCGGGCACCGAATTTGACCGTGTCGCCGGACAGGGAGGTCGTGTCGATGATTTGCGCAGCCCCGATGACGCCTTCCAGTTCCTGAATCCGGCCCTCGATAAAGCTCTGACGCTCGCGCGCAGCGTGGTATTCCGCGTTTTCGGATAAATCGCCATGGGCGCGCGCTTCGGCAATCGCCTCGATCACTGCCGGGCGTTGCACGGATTTGAGATCCTTCAGCTCTTTTTCCAACGCCGCATGTCCGGCCTTGGTCATGGGAATCTTGTCCATGGCTTTTTCCTTCAAAAAATAAACCCGCCCAAAGGACGGGAGCTGTATCGGCGAACGAGGGCCAGAATGCAAATTTCCAGGACGGATGTCAAGGGGCGGGGGCGGGTCTTGCGGGTGAGGAGGCTTGTTCCTGTCCGAAAGCGTCGTTGCAAACAACGTCGAAGGGCAGCTGTCGATCGAACTTTGCCTTCAGAATAACTTTCGGGCTCGTAAAACCGCCATGACTGGTACAGGGTACGCATGCGTAGCCTTTGGGCACCTCAACCGTGTCGCAGACCGGCGTTGCGTTTTGGTACTGAATCAAGAAGAGAACGCCGCACAAAAAGGTAGGAATGGAGATAATCTTAAGAAGATCGATCGCAAAAGTTCCTTTGGACATACCTTTTCTCTTCGTGTTTCAACTGTTGAAAACTTCGAAGCTTTTATCAGAATAAATATATTTCGTCAAATAAAACGAACAAATTCGATCTATGCCGCTTCGTCTTCTTTGTTTTCACCCCCCTCAAAATACCCCTGCAAAGGCCGGACACGAAGAGTGCCGGCCTGAAGCGCGCGGACGGCCTGAACCCCGGCGCGCGCGGCGGTCAGGAGGGTATAATGCGGCACTTTGTGCATGATTGCCATGCGACGGATGTTGTTCGCGTCTGCAACGGCTTGCGGGCCTTTTGCCGTGGTATTGATCACCAGGTCGATCTCGTCGTTGATTAATGCGTCCACGATGTTGGGTTTTCCTTCCATGACTTTGTTGATGCGTTTGACCTCTAGCCCGTTGGCTGAGAGGTGGGCGCAGGTCCCCCCCGTGGCGACGAGAGAAAAGCCTATTTCGGACAACTCCCTTGCCAGCGGGGCGAGGGCTTCCTTGTCTTTGTCTTGCACGGACAAAAAGACGGTTCCCGTCGTCGGCAGATTCATCCCTGCGCCGATCTGCGCCTTGGCGTAGGCATTGGCCATTTCACAGGCAATGCCCATGACCTCACCAGTGGATTTCATCTCCGGCCCCAAAATCGGATCGACGCCAGGAAACCGATTCCACGGGAAGACGGGGGCCTTCACGGCCGTATGATCGGGTGTCATACCCTTTAACATGCCGTTTTTGCGGAAGGATGCAAGGCTTTCTCCGGCCATTACCCGTGCGGCGATCTTCGCCACAGGCGTCCCGGTTGCTTTCGCCACGAAGGGAACCGTACGGGAGGCACGCGGGTTGACCTCCAATATGTAGATGTCAAATTCCCCTGTGTTTTTATTGGGTTTGAGCGCGTATTGGACGTTCATCAAGCCTTTCACGTTCAAAGCTTTGGCCAGTTTTATGGTTTGTTTTTCAATCTCCCTGACGGTTTTGTAGGGCAGAGAATGGGGCGGCAAAACGCAAGCACTATCGCCGGAATGGATCCCGGCTTCCTCGATATGCTCCATGATCCCGGCGACATAGACGTCTTTTCCATCGGCGATGCAATCTGCGTCGATCTCTATCGCGCCGCGCACGTAGCGGTCGAGCAAGACCGGGTTCTTGCCGGAGACTTTGACGGCCGTGCGGATATAGTTTCGCGTTTCCTCCAGAGAATTGACGATTTGCATCCCTTGCCCGCCGAGCACGTAAGAAGGTCGTAAAACGATGGGAAAGCCTATCTTCTCGGCGATGTCCAGCGCTTCTTTTTCTGAGGCGGCAATGCCGTTGAAGGGTTGATGCAGCTTCAGTTCCTGCAACAATTTCTGGAACCGTTCGCGGTCCTCGGCCAGGTCGATCGCGTCCGGATCGGTGCCGAGGATCGGAATGCCGTGCTCCTGCAAAGCATGGGCGAGCTTGAGCGGCGTTTGCCCGCCGAGCTGGACAATCACACCGAGAACGTGTCCGTTTTGTTGTTCCGCCTCGATAATTTCGATCACGTCCTCCCCCGTCAGCGGCTCGAAATAAAGCCGGTCGGATGTGTCATAGTCGGTCGAGACGGTCTCCGGATTGCAATTGATCATGATGGTCTCGTATCCGGCCTCTTTCAAGGCATAGGCGGCATGAACGCAGCAATAATCGAACTCGATCCCTTGCCCGATTCGGTTGGGCCCGCCGCCGAGGATGACTATTTTCTTGCGGTCGGTGGGCGCGCATTCGTCCTCTGTTTCATACGTCCCGTACATATAGGCCGTCTCGCTCGGGATCTCGGCGGCGCAGGAATCTACACGTTTGTAGACGGGGCGAACGCCGTGCTTCAGACGCGCGGCACGGATTTTCTTCTCTGAAACACTCACGAGGTCGGCCAGACGTTTGTCGGAAAATCCCTGCTGTTTCAATGACAGCCAACCGTCCGTATCAATGGGCAAGCCGTTTTCCTTGACGCGGGTTTCCGTGGCGACGATTCCGGCGATCCGCTCCAGAAACCAGCGGTCGTACTTACTTATCTCGTGAATTTCGTCGATGGACAGGCCGTAGCGCAGGGCCTGGGCTACGTACAAAATGCGCTGAGGCGTCGGGCGGGACAGGGCTGCACGCAACAGGTCCGGGTGCGGTGGTAAGTCCGGGTTGGAATGGCCGGGTAAAGGAATGGGGTCGAAGCCGGACAGGCCCTTTTCCATCCCGCGCAGGGCCTTTTGCATGCTCTCTTCGAAATTGCGGCCCATGGCCATGACTTCTCCGACCGATTTCATCGCGGTGGTCAGGGTGTTGTCCGTGCCGGTGAATTTCTCGAACGCGAAACGCGGAATTTTGGTCACGACGTAGTCAATCGTTGGCTCGAAACTTGCCGGCGTTTTACCGCCGGTGATATCGTTGCCGAGCTCGTCGAGCGTATAACCGACCGCCAGCTTGGCCGCGATCTTGGCAATCGGAAATCCTGTGGCCTTCGAAGCCAGCGCGGAGGAACGCGAGACGCGCGGGTTCATCTCGATCACCACCAGACGGCCGTTTTCCGGGTTCAGCGCGAATTGGACGTTCGATCCGCCGGTCTCTACCCCGATTCCGCGCAGAACCGCGAGCGAGGCGTTACGCATAATCTGGTATTCCTTATCCGTCAGGGTCAGCGCCGGAGCGACGGTGATGGAATCGCCGGT
>JAGRJZ010000036.1 GCA_020442505.1 Alphaproteobacteria bacterium
GTTGAATAACTCACAACGGGAAACTGTTATGGACACGCAAAGCATTCGCATTCGATTGAAAGCCTTCGACCACCGCATTCTGGACGCGGCGGTGCGGGAAATCGTGAATACCGCCCGACGAACTGGCGCGGCGATTCGTGGTCCGATGCCCTTGCCGACGAACAAATCGCGCTACACGGTTTGCCGGTCTCCGCATGTCGACAAGAAATCGCAGGAGCATTTCGAGATGCGCACGCATAAGCGGTTGTTGGATATTATCGAACCCACTCCGCAGACGATCGACGCCTTGATGAAGCTGGATCTACCGGCGGGCGTGGATGTGGAAATTAAGTTGATGGACGCGGCGGCGGCCGCTTGATAAGGCGTTAACGTCATCCTCTGTTGCGTCCTTTGGCGCGAGCATGATGGCAAAGATCGAGGAAAAGAAAATGAGAACCGGTGTTATTGCACAAAAAGCAGGAATGACGCGAGTCTTCGACGAAGACGGGCGTCAGATCGGCGTAACTGTCCTGAAGATCGACGGTTGTCAGGTCGTCGCCAACCGGACGGAAAAAAAAGACGGTTATACCGCTTTGCAGCTGGGTGCCGGGACAAAGGCGAAGGTCAAAAACGTGTCGAAGGCCAATCGCGGTCATTTTGCGAAGGCAAAAGTCGCGCCGAAGCAAAAGCTGGTGGAATTTCGGGTCGCGCCGGAGAATATGGTTGATGTGGGCGCGGAGATCGGGGCGAATCACTTCGTGCCGGGGCAATATGTCGATGTGTGCGGGACCTCCAAAGGGAAGGGTTTCGCCGGTGCGATGAAACGTCATAATTTCGGGGGGATGCGCGCCTCTCACGGGGTGTCTGTTTCCCACCGGGCGCATGGGTCCACCGGGCAATGTCAGGAGCCGGGGAAAGTCTTTAAAGGCAAAAAGATGGCCGGGCATCTGGGGGACGAACGCGTTACGACCCAGAATTTGAGGGTTGTCGCCGTTGACGAAGAAGCCGGTCTGGTCTTGGTGCAAGGGGCCGTCCCCGGCGCGCGCGATGGCTGGATTTTGATTACGGACGCCATCAAGATGCCAGCGCCCGAGGGGGCGCCTTTGCCGGCCGGTCTGAAGAAGGCATCCACGCCGGAAGAAAAAGCCGATACGGCACAGCCGGTCGAAGATGGTACGAATGACCCCGTGCCTCTGGAGGAAGCCAAGACGGATAAGCCGGAAGCAGACAATAAGGAAGCGTAATTTTTAAACGCGAGGATATAAGGTTTCGAAGTTTTTTCTTCGTTTCTTGGATTCCTCGCGTAAAAACAAAAAGGACGAAAGCAATGAAAATTGCCGTAAAAACATTGGAAAACAAAGCTGCTGGAGAGATTGAGCTTCCAGACACGATTTACGCCGTGGACGTCAGAAATGACCTGATCCACAGAGTTGTTCACTACCAGCTGAACAAACGTCGCGCAGGGACCCACAAGGTTAAGCAGCGCAGCGAAGTCTCGGGCACCGGGAAAAAGCCCTGGCGTCAGAAAGGGACCGGCCGCGCGCGGGCGGGCGATCTGAAGCGTCCACAGGATCGGGGCGGTGCCACGGTGTTTGGGCCCGTTGTACGTTCGCACGCGACGGATTTGCCGAAAAAGATCAGGGCGCTGGCCTTGAAAATGGCTTTGTCCAGCAAGGCGAAGGCTGGAAAGTTGATCGTTCTGGACGAGGCAAAGGCCAAAACGCATAAAACAAAAACGATGGCCGAGGCCATCGGCAAGTTCGGGGTCGATTCGGCCGTCATTATCGGGGGAAAAGAAATCGACGTGAACTTTGCCTGCGGCTGCGCGAATTTGCCGCGGATCGATGTTCTGCCTTCGCAAGGTGCAAATGTGTATGATATCATCCGCCGCGATACGTTGATTTTGACAAAAGACGCGGTGAACGATTTGAACGAACGGTTGAAATAGCCTGTCATCCCGGCGAAAGCCGGGATCGGGTGGGATTTCGTTGTAAACGTGAAATAACCCGGCCCCGGATTTTTCCGAGGTGGCAAAGAAGGAGAGAGAAAACGATGGCAAAGGCAAAAAAAATAGAACCCCAAGCGTGGATGTACGATGTGATTTCGTCGCCCGTTGTGACGGAAAAATCAACGATGGGATCTGCCTATGGGCAGGTAACCTTCCGCGTGCCGTTGACCGCGACGAAGCCGCAAGTAAAAACGGCGGTTGAAACGCTATTCGACGTGAAGGTTAAAGGGGTGAATACTTTGATCCTGAAGGGGAAAACAAAGCGCTTCAAAGGCCGAGTCGGCAAACGCAGCGATGTCAAAAAAGCGATCGTGACGCTCGAAGACGGTCAGACGATTGACGTCGGGGTAGGGGTTTAGAGAGACGCTGAAAAGCAAATACACCGAGGCAAATCGGCAAAACAGCGATCAAGAAAAAATGAGGCAATAAAATGGCACTGAAAAAACACAATCCGACGACGCCGGGGACGCGCCAGCTGGTGACGATCGACCGCCGTGATCTGTGGAAAGGCGCCCCGGAAAAGAAATTGACCGAAGGCTTGAAAAAAACCGGCGGGCGGAATAATTACGGCCGGGTCACCGCGCGCCATATCGGCGGCGGGGCGAAACGTCGTTACCGCTTGATCGACTGGAAGCGCTCGAAATACGATGTTTCCGGGACCGTGGAGCGGATCGAGTACGACCCGAACCGGACGGCTTTTATTGCTCTCGTCGTTTACGAAGACGGAGAAAAAGCCTATATTTTGGCACCGCAACGTCTGGCCGCCGGGGATGTGGTTGTGTCTGGTGAAAAGACCGATGTAAAACCTGGCAACGCGATGCAACTGAAGAATATCCCGGTCGGGACGATCGTCCATAATATCGAGCTGAAGCCCGGGAAAGGCGGGCAAATGTGCCGCAGCGCCGGGACTTATGCCCAGCTGGTCGGGCGGGATCAGGGTTATGCCCAGGTTAAGCTGGCATCCGGCGAGCTTCGTAAGGTGCGCCAGGAATGTATGGCGACGATCGGCGCCGTTTCCAACCCGGATCACATGAACACGAATGACGGAAAGGCGGGTCGTACCCGCTGGAAAGGTCGTCGTCCGCATGTGCGTGGCGTGGCGATGAACCCGGTCGACCACCCGCTGGGCGGGGGGGAAGGGAAATCTGCCGGAGGCCGCCATCCGGTGACGCCTTGGGGGAAACCGACCAAGGGCTATAAGACCCGCAAAAATAAAGCGACGGACAAATATATTATTCGTCGTCGGAAAGCGAAAAAATAGCTGATTAGCTAATTGGCAAGTGACGAGTGAAGCGAGGAACAAAAAATGGCACGTAGCGTATGGAAAGGTCCGTTTGTGGATCGTTATCTTCTGAAAAAGGTGGAAGACCACATGGCGGGCAAAATGAAGGGCGTCATCCAGACTTGGTCGCGCCGCTCGACGATTTTGCCGAACATGGTGGGGATTACCTTCGGAGTCCATAACGGCAAGAAGTTTATTCCCGTTCTGGTAACGGATCAGATGATCGGTCACAAGCTGGGTGAGTTCGCGCCGACGCGGACGTATCGCGGCCACGGGGCGGATAAGAAGAAGTAAAAAATCTCATGGTTTTTGCGTGGTCAAAAACCTTGGGCAAGTTTGTCCTCCCTAGATGGGGGTTGAAAAGTAAAGGAAGAGAAAAATGGGACAGGTTGCGAACGAGCGCCGCGAAGGCGCTAACGAAGCCCGGGCGATGGCGAAATATATTCGCGTCAGTCCGCAGAAGCTGAACCTTGTGGCGCAGACCATCCGGGGGAAGAATGCGGAGCGTGCGCTGATTGATCTGGAGTTTTCTCCCAAACGCGTGGCGGAAGATGTTCGGAAGGTTCTTCAATCCGCCGTGGCAAACGCAGAGAACAACCATAATCTGGACGTGGATCGTTTGATCGTGGCCGAAGCGACCGTCGGGAAAAGCGTGACGATGCGCCGTTTCCGGGCTCGTGCGCGCGGCCGCGCCAGCCGGATCGAAAAACAGTTTAGCCGCTTGACAGTCGTCGTGCGCGAGAAAGAGGAAGAATAAACAATGGGACAAAAAGTTAATCCAATCGGGATGCGCGTCGGGATCAACCGGACGTGGGATTCACGCTGGTTCGCGGATCGTGGCTATGCCGACAAATTGGTGGCGGATCTGAAGCTGCGCGAATATGTAAAGGATAAGCTCAAGGCGGCTGGGATTTCCAAGGTCATCGTCGAGCGTGCGGCCAAGAACACGAAAGTCACGGTCTATACCGCACGGCCGGGCGTAATTATCGGAAAAAAAGGCGCGGATATCGAAAAGCTGCGTCGGGATTTGTCCAAACGCGCCGGGGGCGATGTGGCGCTCAACATCGTTGAGATCCGCAAGCCGGAAATCGATGCGCAGCTGGTCGCCGAGGGCGTGTGCCAGCAGCTGGAACGCCGGGTCTCCTTCCGTCGTGCGATGAAGCGGGCGGTGCAGTCCGCTCTGCGGCTGGGAGCCCAGGGGATTCGAATCAACGTTTCAGGTCGTTTGGGTGGGGCGGATATCGCTCGGACCGAGTGGTATCGTGAGGGGCGCGTGCCTTTGCATACGCTCCGCGCGGATCTGGATTACGGTTTTGCCGAGGCATTGACGACCTATGGGATTATCGGTGTCAAGGTGTGGCTGTACAAAGGCGACATTATGGAGCACGACCCGCTGGCCCGTGACAAACGGATCGCGGAAAGCGGTGGTGGCGTGCCCAGACAGTAATCAAAAGGCGGGAACCGGAAACTGAAAAAACTTCTGGCCTTCCTGAAAAAACTGCGGTATAGTCCGCGCCGGAATTTGAGAAAGTTTAGGGAATATCCCCATATAGGAACTCTGGCCCCTTGGCCAAAAGCCTATGTGAGCGATCTTTTTTTGTGTGTATAGATTGAAGAGTTAAGAAGCGAGCAAAAGCAATGCTGCAACCGAAAAAGACAAAGTTCAGAAAGCAACATAAGGGCCGCATTCACGGGAATGCAAAAGGCGGTTCGGCTCTAAATTTTGGTGCTTACGGTCTGAAAGCGCTTCAGCCTGAGCGTATTACCGCACGCCAGATCGAGGCCGCGCGGCGGGCGATCCAGCGTCACGTCAAACGGCAAGGAAAATTATGGATTCGGATTTTTCCCGATGTGCCGGTTTCTAAGAAACCTCTTGAGGTGCGTCAAGGGAAAGGAAAAGGGTCTCCAGAGTTCTGGGCGTGCCGGGTGAAGCCGGGACGGATCATGTTTGAAATGGATGGCGTTCCGGAAGGCCTTGCGCGCGAGGCCCTGTCCCTCGCTGCGGCGAAGCTGCCGATTAAAACGAAAATTGTGGCCCGTATCGGGGAGTAAAGAGATGAAAGCAGAAGAATTGAACACGAAAACGATTGATGAGCTGAAAAAACTTTTGCTGGAGATGAAAAAGCAGCAGTTTAACCTGCGGTTTCAAAAATCACAGGGCCAGCTGGAAAACACGGCGCAGTTTCGTGCCTTGCGGCGTGATATTGCGCGGGTAAAAACATTTATGGCGCAGAAAAAAGCCGCCTGAGAAGGAGAATAAACCATGCCACGCCGCATTTTGGAAGGAAACGTCGTTAGCGACAAGATGGATAAGACGGTGACCGTTTTGGTCGAGCGTCGTTTTATGCATCCGGTTTATAAAAAATATGTGAAACGTACGGATAAATACGCAGCTCACGACGAGATGAACGCCTATAAATGCGGCGATCGGGTGCGGATTGAGGAATGCCGTCCAATCTCTAAACGGAAAACGTGGCAGGTTCTTGATAACGCTACGGCGGCTTCGGAAGAGGCGCCGAAAAAAGCAACATCCAAAAATAAGAAGGATGCGTAAACAATGATTCAGATGCAGACAGTCATGGATGTCGCCGATAATAGCGGCGCGAAGAAGGTCCAGTGCATCAAGGTGCTGGGAGGCTCTCACCGCCGGACGGCCGGCGTTGGTGATATAGTTAAAGTGTCCGTCAAGGAAGCGATTCCCCGCGGCCGTGTTAAAAAAGGTCAGGTAATGGACGCGGTGATCGTTCGTACCTCTCACGGGTTGCGGCGCGCGAACGGCGAAGTGATTCGTTTCGACGGGAACGCAGCGGTGCTTGTGAATAAAAGCAAGGAGCCGATCGGGACGCGTATTTTTGGGCCGGTCACGCGGGAGCTGCGTGCCTTGGGATTTATGAAGATTATTTCACTCGCGGCGGAGGTGCTCTAGATCATGACCCAGGCGAAAATGAAAATTAGGAAAGGCGATCAGGTTATCGTTCTGACCGGTAAGGATAAAGGCGCGAAGGGAGAGGTTCTAAAGGCGATCCCCTCAGAGAGTCGTGTCGTCGTCCAGGGGGTCAATGTGGTGACCCGCCACAAAAAGCCGACACAGTTCAGCGCCGGAGGGATTGAAAAAATCGAAAAAGCGATTCACGTCTCGAATGTGGCGTTGGTGGACCCGAAAGAAGCCACTGCAACCCGGGTTGGCTACAAAATTTTGAAGGATGGCAAGAAGGCCCGTGTGGCTAAAAAGTCAGGCGAGACGATCGGGTAAATGAATTAAAGGCGAATTAAGAAGAGGGCGTAAAAAATGTTCTTTGTGGCCCTTGACTAAAGATCTGGAGATAACGAGATGCAACCGCGTTTTAAAGAACGGTACGAAAACGAAATCAAACCGGCGCTGATGAAAAAGAACGCTTATAAGAACGTTCATCAGGTTCCGCGCATTGAGAAAATCGTCATCAATATGGGTGTCGGTGAGGCGTCCCAGAATAAGGCCCACATGGAAGGCGCTCTGAAGGATTTGGCGGCGATCAGTGGACAAAAGCCTGTGGCGACACGCGCCCGGAAATCCAACGCGTCCTTTAAAATCCGGGAAGACATGCCGATCGGCTGCAAAGTGACCCTGCGGCGCGAACATATGTATGAATTTCTGGATCGTTTGGTGACGATTGCCTTACCGCGGGTGCGGGACTTTCGTGGTGTGAGCCCCAAAAGTTTTGACGGTCGCGGGAACTATGCGCTCGGGATTCAGGAACAAATTATTTTTCCTGAAATCGACTACGATAAGGTCGACCAGATTCGTGGGATGGATGTTGTGATCTGCACTTCCGCGCAAACAGACGAGGAAGCACGGGAGTTGCTCCGCGGCTTTGATATGCCGTTTAGGAAATAATCGTTGTCCGCTGGAATGAAGATCTGGCGGCGAGAGAATGACAAACGAAGTGAGGAATGAGTAATGGCCAAAGCAAGTGCCGTAGAAAGAAATCTAAAACGTCAACGGATGGCAAAAAGTCTCTCCGCCAAGCGGGAAAAGCTTCGTGCGATGATCCGGAACAAGGATCTACCGCCCGAGGAAAGGTTTCAGGCTGTTTTGAAATTGGCGGAGTTGCCGCGTAATTCGGCGAAGAACCGGATTCGTAATCGTTGCGCCTTGACAGGGCGTCCCCGGGGGCATCACCGCAAATTTGGTATTTCACGTGTTTCCTTGCGGGAACTGGGGTCTCGGGGCGAGCTGCCCGGCGTGACCAAGGCAAGCTGGTAAGCGGGTTTAAAAGGTTTTTATTGAAAGAGGATATCGCAAGATGGCTATGAGTGATCCCCTGGGTGATATGCTGGCACGTATTCGCAATGGTCAAAGTGCCCGTAAGGCCGTTGTTTTGTGCCCGGCATCCAAGCAAAAAATTGCCGTTCTGGACGTGATGCAGCGCGAAGGCTTTATTCGCGGCTATAAGGTCGAGGAGCAGGATAACAACAAGCGGGTTGCCTGCATTGAGCTAAAATACGATTCGGGCGAGCCGGTTATTCAGGAAATGAAGCGTGTTTCGAAGCCGGGACGCCGGGTTTATCGTGGTGCGCAGGATATTCCTCATTGCCGTAACGGTCTGGGAGTGACTATCATATCGACACCCCATGGTGTTTTGGCCGATCACGAAGCGCGAGCCCAGAACGTTGGCGGCGAAGTGCTTTGCCAGGTCTTCTAAGATAGAATTTAGACGAGAGAAGGATTAGAAACGATGTCTCGACTAGCCAGAAACCCTGTTCCGATCCCCGGCGGCGTGACCGTGGAAGTCAACGGGCAGGACGTTAAAGCCAAAGGCCCAAAGGGCGAGCTTGCGCTGTGTGTTCATGACGACATTGCCGTGACTCTCGAAGAGGGAGAGAATGGCGAAAAGCAGGTGCGTTTGAAAAAACGCTCCGAAAGTCGTCAGGCCCGCATGCTTTGGGGCACGACGTGGAGCAATATCCGGAATATTATGGCCGGCGTGAAGGACGGCTATACCAGAAATCTGGAGCTGCAAGGGGTCGGGTACCGTGCCAATATGCAGGGGAATAAACTCGTTTTGCAGTTGGGCTACAGCCACGACGTCGAATACGCTGTTCCCGAGGGCATTAAAATGGAGGTCGAGAAGCAGACAAAGATCTCCATTAGCGGCATCGACAAACAGCGCGTCGGTCAAATTGCTGCGGAAATACGCAGCTTCCGGAAGCCCGAGCCCTATAAGGGCAAAGGCGTTCGCTACGAAAATGAATACATCTTCCGTAAGGAAGGCAAGAAGAAGTAAGGATTGACAAGATGACGAAGAGACTGACTCCGGCTCAGCGCCGTACGTTTCGGACCCGTAACAAGCTGCGGCAGGTCAATGTCGAGCGTAATGCCGCACGCGATGTCCGGCCTCGTCTGTCCGTTCACCGGACCGAAAAACATATCTATGCCCAAGTGATCGACGCGGCTGGGGGCACAGTGCTCGCGGCGGCATCTTCGCTGGATAAAGATCTGAAGCTTAAGAAGGGCACAGATTCTTCAGCCGCGACGGAAGTCGGGAAGCTGGTGGCTGCTCGGGCCAAAAAAGCCGGGGTTGGAAAAGTACAGTTCGATCGGGGACGCTTTTTGTATCACGGCCGGGTCAAGGCCTTGGCCGAGGGTGCCCGGGACGGCGGGTTGGAATTTTAGGAACAAGAAAAGAAGGTTGATACGATGGCTAGAGCAGCGGAAAATACGCGCGAACGGGAAGAGCCGGAACTGATTGAGCGGCTGGTCGCCGTCAACCGGGTCGCAAAGGTCGTTAAGGGCGGGCGCCGCTTTGCCTTCGCGGCCTTGGTGGTCGTCGGAGACGGCCGCGGGCGAGTTGGCTACGGAACCGGCAAGGCCCGCGAGGTGCCGGAAGCAGTTCAAAAGGCGATGGCTGATGCCAAGCGCCGGATGATCCGTGTCCCGTTGCGCGAGGCGCGGACCCTCCACCATGATACGATCGGTCATGCCGGTGCCGGGCGAGTCTCTCTTCGTTCCGCTCCGCAAGGGACCGGGATTATCGCGGGCGGTCCGATGCGGGCCGTGTTCGAGGCCCTCGGGATCCAGGACGTGGTTGCCAAGGCGATCGGCTCCAGCAACCCGCACTCGATGGTCAACGCAACGTTTGACGCTTTAAAAAACATGCAAAGTCCGCGTCAGGTGGCCGCGCGCCGTGGAAAGAAGGTTGCCGATATTATCTCCGGTCGGGAAGCTCCGAAGGCGGAGACGGGAGAGGAAGGCGAATAAAGACGTTTTTTACGACGATGGTGCAAAATGCACAACCTTCTCTGGCTCCCTCCCCGGGGCTTCGCGATGAAAAGAAACAATGGTGGATAGAACAATGACGGAAGAAAAAGAAACAAAGAAAAAAGCTCCGAAGAAAAAACAATCGGCCGCGAAGCCTGTCGGATCGAAAAACATTGCCCCCCCGAAAGTGGCCGTGGAAAAAAGACATGCTCCGAAGGCGAAAAGCCCCGCAGGGAAGCGCGTGCGCGTGACCCAAACGGGATCCCCGATCGGGCGCAAGCCTGACCAGCGCAGGACTTTGATCGGGCTGGGATTGAATAAGATGCATCGAACGCGGGAGTTGGAGGACACGCCGTCTGTCCGCGGGATGATTGAGAAAGTGCAGCATTTGCTGCGTGTTGAGAATTAAATGTTGAGAGTTGAGAGCCGGGCTTTCTTGTTATTGTCCTGTTTACGCTCTCAGCGAAGAATCGGAGTAAAATGACGATGAAACTGAACGAATTGCAACCCAAAGAAGGCGCCGTTAAAAAAGCCATGCGCGTGGGCCGCGGGATTGGTTCCGGCAAGGGTAAAACCTCCGGTGCAGGCCAGAAGGGACAAAA
The DNA here is from genome assembly GCA_020442505.1 of Alphaproteobacteria bacterium. Taxonomy (GTDB): domain Bacteria; phylum Pseudomonadota; class Alphaproteobacteria; order Micavibrionales; family Micavibrionaceae; genus JACKJA01. The sequence continues at coordinate 10,110 of JAGRJZ010000036.1, forward strand.
ATCTCGGACCGGCGTGGCCATTAACGGCTTCGAAGGTGGACAGATGCCGCTCTATCGACGTCTGCCCAAGCGTGGGTTTAGCAACAATTTTGCGGCTGATTACGTGACCCTGAACCTTGCGCGCCTGCAGGAAGCGATCGACAAAAAAATGATCGACCCGAAGAAAGATGTTACGGAAGACATCTTGGTCGAAGCTAAAGTGATCCGCCGGAAAAAAGACGGCGTGCGTTTGCTCGGGAACGGTACCCTGACGGCGAAAGTAACTCTGACGCTTTCCGGTGCCAGCAAGTCCGCCGCTGCTGCGGTAGAAAAGGCTGGAGGGAAGCTCGTGATCCTCGAGATACGTCCGAAGGGACCGGCGCCCAAAACCGAGAAAGCTTAAATTCCTCTTGGGTTATGCCTTTCCGATTTCGGTCCAGAGATCGACATCCAGCCCGGAGAGTTCTTTCGTGTTTGGATCCATCACCAGAACCGGCGGGGACATGGCGTATCCACAGCGAATCTGTTCCGTGCGGATTACGCGCTCGTAGACGGGTTCTTTTTGTTTATCGGCGGCATAAGCCGTTGAGATTCGGAGCCCTTTCCCGGAAACGGTGAGGATCAGACAAAGAAACAGAGCGCAGGGCAGACAGGCGCGAAGAACGATCATGAGAAAGGCATTGTTGCTATCGGGGAGCATTTCGCACACCATACAAGGCAAAAAACGGAATGGCCAACGGAAAATGCTTCAGAGCCGCTCCTTGACCGGGAAACACGCTTTGATCGTATCGGCGAGCGTATCGGCCTTGTTCAGCGTGTAAAAATGCACATGATCCACTCCGCCGGACAAAAGCCCCCGGACCTGGCAGTTCAGAATTTCTGTGGCGTAAGGCCCCGTTTCCTCCGGCGACAATCTCTCGAACCCCGCGCTTAATGCGTCCGGCACATGCGTTTCACACCGGGCCGCAAAGGCTGCTATTTTAGAAAAATCGCCGATCGGCAACAATCCCGGCACGATGGGTGTCTGGATCCCTTGCGCCCGGGCCAGCTCCAGAAAACGAAAATACGCGTCGTTCTCAAAAAAGAACTGGGTAATGGCGCGGGTTGCGCCAGAATCGCATTTCAGTTTCAACGCCGCGATATCCGCGCTTAAAGACGGTGCGTCGGGGTGCTTTTCCGGATAGGCGCCCACGGAAATATCGAAATCGTGCCGCTCTTTGAGGGCCATTACAAAATCGCTGGTATACTGGAAGTAATCCGGATCGGGCGCCAGAGGCCATGACAGATCCGGCGGCATGTCACCCCGCAAAGCGACGACGTGCCGGATACCGTTACCCCATAGCATATCCGCCAACGTCATCAGTTCGTCCCGCGGGGTCCCGACGAAGGTCAGATGCGCGGCGGCGGGAACACCTGTTCGTTCCTGCATCGCGATCGCCATTTCAAGGGTCCAGTCCCGGGTCGAGCCCCCCGCGCCGTAGGTCATCGTCACGAAAGAAGGCCCCAGCGCCGCAAGCGTATCCAGTGTTTCCCAGAAACGATCCCGCGCATCGTCCGATTTTGGCGGGAAAAACTCACAACTGAAACTCGCTTTTTCGGGGGGGGAAGCCACGCGCGCCTCTATTTGCAATCTGGGAGGAAGACAATATCCATCAGGGGTCATTTTGCCTTCTTTTTTGCGCTGCGTCAATTTTGCTGAACAGGGTCAGGCTTTTCCTTGTATCTTCCGGCGCCTTTCGTTACAAAAAACGCGACAACTTCAGCGGAATATTTTTATGCCCCACGAACAGACCACCGCCTCGCCCAAAAACGTGCCCCTCAAAGTAGACGCAAAGGAGGAAAAATCTCCCCCGATGAACGCGAAGGAAGAATGGGCCGAGTTCATGCGAACCGTTTTGGTCGCGGTGATTTTGGCATTGGTCGTCCGGACGTTTTTGCTGGATCCGTTTAACATTCCCTCCGGTTCGATGAAGCCGACGCTGGAGATCGGGGATTATCTGTTTGTCTCCAAACCGGCCTACGGCTATAGCCGCCATTCCTTTCCCTTCAGTCTGGCACCAATCGAAGGGCGCGTTCTGACCGGCGGGCGCCTGCCGCAGCGGGGCGACGTCGTGGTGTTCAAGCTGCCGACCGATCCGTCGATCGACTACATCAAACGCGTTATCGGCCTGCCTGGCGACACGATTCAGGTCGTGGAGGGACGCCTCTACATCAACCGCCAGCTTGTCCCCCGTACGCCAGTGGGGCTGCGGCGGGTGGAAGAAGATCCTTATCCGCAGACGATGATGGAATATATCGAAACCTTGCCCGGCGGGGTCATGCACCGGATTTATGAGGAAACGGATTACGAGATTCTCGACAACACCCCCGAATATACGGTGCCGGCGGGTCATTATTTCATGATGGGCGACAACCGGGACAATTCGCAAGACAGCCGGGTCCAAAGTCTGGTCGGGTTTGTGCCGCTGGAAAACATCGTGGGGCGCGCATCGTTCATTTTCTTCTCAACCAACGGCTACGCGCATCTGATCGAGATTTGGAAATGGCCGTGGAGCATCCGCTACGACCGGCTGTTTAAAACCATCGGCCCGGTCCGCCCGGCGGAGGAATGAACCCTGACGATCTCTATCTTTGTGCCACGAAAGGAATAAGGGAAGAGTAATGCCATGAAAAACATCTTTGTTTCCGCGTTGGTCGCGGCGATAGTCAGCATCGGTTTTGCGGTTCTTATGCCCGCAGGTCACAAAACGTCCTCCGGAGTTGCCGTCCCGCAACAAGCCGAGTCCGTCTACGACCGGGTGATGCGGGCCGGAAAAATCCGGTGCGGGTACATCATTCACAGACCTTTCGTTTTTGTTGAACCAAACACAGGTGTAGTCAAGGGGATTACTCATGATCTGGTTGAAGAGATGGCAAAGCGCCTATCTCTGAACGTCGAATGGGTGCTTGAGGCCGGATGGGCAACCTTCATCGATGATCTAAAGATCGGACGTTATGACTTGCTTTGCACGACTATCTACGCCAACTCTGCCCGAGCCCGCAGGGTCGATTTTTCGCGAGATATTCATTACAGTCCCCTGACGGTATGGGTACGGGCAGATGATCACAGATTTGATGATATAAATGATCCAGATGAATTAAATTCGCCCGCTTTCACTCTTTCGATGGTTGACGGATCCGCCCAGGAAATCTTGTCGCGATACAGATTTGATGAAGTAAAGAAACACTCCTTACCTGAGTTGTCTCCCATCTCCGACACATTGATGGACGTTCAATATAAAAAAGCAGATTTTACATTCGTAGAGAGTTTTTACGGTTACGATTTTGTTCTTAACAATCCTGGGTCTTTGAAGCAAATAACAAGTCCTCTTCATGTTTTTCCGAATGTTTTGATGATGAAGAAGGGAGAAGATTCCTTCAAAAATATGATTGATGCATCGCTGACAGAAATTATGGCCACAAGTTTTATTGATAAGCTCTATGAACGCTATGGCGTTCCTCCTGACGCTTACTACAGACCTGTGCTCCCCTATAGCAAAGAAAAATCTCTATGACCCCCGACGAATTACAAACCATGTTAAACTACCGTTTCCGCGACGAAAAGCGGCTGGAAAAGGCGTTGACGCATTCCAGCGCGGGGGCGGACGGTAATTACGAGCGGCTGGAGTTTCTGGGTGACCGGGTTCTGGGCCTCGTGATGGCGCACGTTCTCTATGAAACGTTCCCGGACGAAGCCGAGGGCGATCTGGCCAAGCGCCACGCCGCGCTGGTGCAGGGCAAGACGCTGGCGGACATCGCGCGGGAGATCGATCTGGGCGCGACGATGATCCTATCCGACGCGGAAGCGCGTGGCGGTGGCACCGACAATGACAGCATCTTGGCCGACGGGGTCGAGGCTGTGATCGGCGCTCTGTATCTGGATGGCGGATTGGCGCCCTGTGCCGCGGCAATCAAGACCCTGTGGGGCGAGCGGGTGCGAGAGATGAACGAACCCCCGCGCGATCCCAAAACCGCGCTGCAGGAATGGGCGCAGGGGCGCGGCCTGCCCCTGCCGCTCTACGAGGAAATCGGCCGCGAAGGCCCCGATCACGCGCCGGAATTCACGATTCAGGCCACGGTTCAGGGCTTCGATCCCGCCGCGGCTAAAGGGTCCTCCCGCCGCGCTGCGGAAAAAACCGCCGCCGCCACGTTGCTGGAGCGGTTGGGGACATAAAATCTGCATTCTTGCACTTCAATTGATTAAAGTTAAACCTGTCCCAGTGTTTTGATCCGGGCTTTGGGGTGGATCTCGTTTTGCGACATGATCACGGTTTGTGGGCGGAAGCGCTCGATTACCGATCGGACATAGGGCCGGATCCCGGGGGAGGTTAACAAGACCGGCACGATTCCCTGTTGGGCCAGGCGGTCGTATCCGTCACGGATGGCGGTGATGAAATCCTGGAGCTGGCTGGGGGGCATGGCCAGTTGTTTTTCCTCGCCGTCCCCGATCAGAGCCTCGCCAAAGGCTTGTTCCCATTGCGGGCCGAGGGTCACGAGCGGTAAAAGCCCGTCCGGGCCGGAATGGGAATCGCATAACTGTCGAGCCAGGCGCGACCGGACGTGTTCTGTGACCATCATTGGATGTTTCGTATAGCCGGCCGCTTCGGCGACGCCCTCCAAAATGGTGGGAAGATCCCGGACGGAGACACGCTCCGTGACTAGGTTTTGTAAGATTCTTTGCAGTCCCCCAACGGAAATCATGCCTGGCACCACGTCCCCGACCAGTTTTTGATAATCGCCCGGCAACTCGTCGAGCAGTTTTTGCGTCTCGGCGTAGGACAACAGATCGGCCATGTTGTCCTTCACGATTTCCGTGACATGGGTGGTCACGACCGTCGGGGCATCGACGACCGTATAGCCCTTGAAATGGGCCTCCTCGCGGTATTGTTCGTCGATCCACATCGCGGGGAGGCCAAAGGTCGGTTCGATTGTATTTTCACCCGGGAGCGTAATCGGGTCCCCGTTCGGATCCATGCATAGCAGCATGCCGGGCCGAACATCGCCCCGTCCCACTTCGATTTCCTTGATTTTTACCACGTAGCTGTTCGCAGGCAGCTGGAGATTGTCCTGAATCCGGACGGCGGGCAAGATATACCCCATATCCTCGGCGAGTTGCCGGCGCAGGCCCTTGATTTGATCCGTCAGTTTGTTGGTGCTGTCGCCCTGAACCAGAGGCAAAAGCCCATATCCCAGTTCAAGCCGGATCGTATCCATGGCGAGCGCTTTTGAAATCGGTTCTTCGGCGGGCGGGGCGTCCGGGCCCTCCAGCCTTTTTTGTTCCGCGATGTTCTGTGCCTCGGCTTCGCTTCGTTTCCAGGAAAGCCAAGCCAAACCGCCCGTGATACCCCCTAAAAAAAGAAACGGGATCGCCGGGATCGCGGGCACGAGGCCGAGCGCGATCATCATGACGGCGCTCATCCCCATCGCTTTCGGATAGCGTGAGAATTGCGCGAAGAGCGCTTTTTCGGCCGATCCCTCGACCCCCGCCTTAGAGACCAGTAAACCGGCGGAGACCGAGACGATCAGCGCCGGAATCTGGCTGACCAGCCCGTCCCCGATCGTCAGGACGGTGTAGCTGCGGGCGGCGTCGGCCAGACTCATGCCCTGAAACGCGGTGCCGATTACGATCCCGCCGATAATATTAATAAAGACGATCAACAGTCCCGCAATGGCGTCCCCCCGCACGAATTTCGCCGCGCCGTCCATGGCCCCGAAAAAAGTGCTTTCCTGTTCCAGCGCCTTTCGACGGGCTTTCGCTTCGTCCTCGTTGATCAGGCCAGAGGATAAATCCGCATCGATGGCCATCTGTTTACCCGGCATAGCGTCCAGGGTGAAACGGGCGGCAACTTCCGCGATCCTGCCCGAGCCCTTTGTGATGACGACGAAGTTCACGATCACCAGAATCGCAAAAACAATACCGCCGATGACGTAGGAATCCTTGATGATGAAGCTGCCGAAGGCTTCGATCACGAGACCGGCCGCATCGCCGCCATCGTGCCCGTTCTCGAGAATCAGACGGGTCGAGGCGACGTTAAGCCCCAGCCGCAAGGCCGTGGAGATAAGCAAAACCGTGGGAAAGGTCGAGAATTCGAGCGGACCCTGGATGAACAAAACGGTCATCAGAATCAGGATGGAAAAGGTGATCGAAACCGACAGACCGCCGTCCAGCATCCAGGTCGGCATCGGGATCAACATGAAAATCAGGATCGCGATTACCCCGAGCGCCAGAATAACGTCCCCGCGCAACAGATTCCCGAGCGCCGTTTGTGCGCGGTTCATCGGGCTTGCGGGGGATAAAGCGGGGTCGGCCATGGATAAAAGAAAAACAGATCGGGTGAACAGGCAGAAATCGTCCCCATTTTACGCAAGGGTAGACGAACATGCAAATGAAAGCCTTTGCCTTTAGGAAGGAAATCCCGAAAGAAGAACACTCTATTTTTACAGAATAATTTACTATTTCCCGTTAAAATAGCAATATAACTCGGAAGAGACCCGGGGGTTGTTCATGGGGAAAACGCTGGAATTGCTGGGGATGATGGCTTTCAACGTGACGTTGATTCTCGTCGCGTCCGCCGCGCTGTTAAACAAGGCCAGCCCTGCCGCTGCGCCCATTTCTTTCCTGACGGAGGAAAATATTACGGCCTTCGTCCGTGAAGTCACGGCTGTCTCCGGCGGAGAAAGCGGGCGCGACGCCTATAGCGTGACGGAATTTTTGATCGACCACATCGCCGCCGATGCCACGTTCAAAGCGGTAGTCAAATACGACATGCCGGGCGACGGAACGCAGGAAGAGGTGCTCAGTCTGGAAAAAATGGATTTTATCGGCCGCGTTCTGGAGGGGCAAAAAACCATGCAAAATCACCAAAGCGACGTGACGCTAGAATACGCGGTCATTGCGCCCGACGGTAAGACGGCCAGGATCATGACCACAAGCCGCGAAAACGGGGGATTGCCGACGACTGATCCGTTCGGGGATTCGGTCGTCGTGTCGGTGGGCAGCACGTCTTACTGCGAACAGGGTCTATCCCTGGACGAATCCGGGCATATCCAGATCAAAATCGCAGATTGCACGACCTATATCGAGTTTGGAGACGTGTTGTAGGGAGCTTACAAATTGCCCGGCGCACCGGGGGCTAAACCGGGAGCCGCCGGAGAGCGGGGACTCATACCCGGGCGCAGCCCGGCCGGTTCGGGCGGGCCCATGCTGTCCTCCGGTATTAACCCGGCAGTCATCGCCAAAGTCCCGTTGCCGACAAGGTGTGTTGCTACCTCCTCAGGTTCTGCGGTGGGTCCTTGCGGAGCATTCATACCCGGCAGAGATATTCCCAATGTCTCTAAAATAGGTTGTATAAAGCCCATCACTTTATCACCGATAGGGCCCATTCCTAACTTTTCTCCGATTGTGTTGAGCATATCGAAAACCTGTGAAAAAAAGCCCATTTGTTCCTGGAAACCCATGCCTTGGTCGAGCAATTCAAACGGAGATCCTCCGGTCATGCCCATGCTTGCCAATGTATGAAGCGCGCCCTCATGCCCGCCTTCTTCAAATTCCCGGAGGAACTTGGAGGCCTTGACCATATACTGGCCGTCTTTATCGACCCGGACGGCAAGGTCATGGAGGTTTTTCGCCATGGTCCCTGGATCGCTACCACTCATCATTGCCTGAATGGTTTCGTTCTTTGAGTTAGCCAAAGTGCTCATAAAGGGTTCGAGACCCTTTCCATCCATAATCGTATTCAGGTTTTCGAGCGCCTGCGGATCTTGTTCGACGAGCGCGGCGAGAGCGACCTTCATCTCGTCCGGCGTCACATTCGGGCCGCCGAAGGTCTGCGCCAGTTTCTGGCCGACAGAGGTGAAATTGCCGTCCTCTGTAAACATCCGGTCACGGAGGTTTCCTTCGAACAGGCCCGTCATACCGCCGTCGAACCCTGTTGCCTGGTCCAGGGTTGCTTCTGCCTTGGCGAGAGTCGCGGCATCGTTGACCGATTGCATGAGCGCAGCCGGGTCTGTTTGTAAAACGGCAACCATGTTGTCCGTTGAAAGACCGCCTTCTTCCATTTTGCGATTGATGACTTCGAAAACGTTTCCGTCTTGAACCGCAGCCGCATGCAACCCGTCGATCAGGCGTTTTCCGGATTCCGGATCGCTCAAAGACGCGCCGAGCACTTTTTTCATATCCGGATTTGCGAGCAGTTTATCGAACAGTGCGTCCGCACCGGGCTCCTCCATGATCCTTTCGAGTTTTGCGAGTGTTTTCGGATCGTTCCGATAAGCGTCTCTTAACGATTTGACGAGCTGGGCTTGATCATTGCCAAGGTAAGCAGCAATGTCCGTTACGCTTTCTTGCAAGTCGTTGAGCCATCCCATTTTTATATCCTCATTATTTCATTATTTATCGTCTAGGCGTTCAGGTTTCTTACAAGAAAAGGCAAAATATACATATCAGCGATTTGACCGTCCTGCATCCGCCAGAGCGAGATGTTTTGGGTTTCCAGCATAAAATCCTGGGTGTCCTCTGGAATGTCCATGCCGAGATCCTGGGTGCGTCCTTTTTGCGTGACAAGCGACAAAACACCGCGATCCCGGTCAAATTCAACCCAATTCAGTATATCCCGGAAGGGTTTGTCATGGAGAAGGAAGATTCTACCGTCTTCCTTGACCACCAAATCCACTTCCATCTGGCTGGCAAGGGGGCGCAGGACCGGATCGGGCAAAAAGTCGCCCTGCGGCAGTATCGCCGGAGGGAGCTTCTTGCCTTTCTGAAGGGCGGATTTCTGAGGCATCGTCACAATCCTGTCCGGAAGCTGCGTCGCCTCCATTGTATACATTGGTACGGATAAACCCTATCGTAAAAAGGTTAAGAAAATCTTTACGAATCGGCTTGCTTGTCCGGGGCGTTAGTTTCCCCGCGGCGAAAAACCCCGGCGATCGCCACATAGAAAAGCGGCACGAACAAAATCGCCAGGCATGTCGCGCCGGCCATGCCGCCCAGAACCGTAAGACCGATGGCGTTTTGGGCTGCGGCGCCGGCGCCGTGGGAAAGCGCCAAAGGCGTAACCCCCAACATAAATGCCATGGATGTCATCACAATCGGCCGAAAACGGCGCCCTGCGGCGATAAAGGCGGCCTCGGCCAGGCTGTGTCCTTGCTCCGTCAACGCTTTTGCGAATTCGACGATCAGGATCGCGTTTTTCGACGCCAGCCCGACTGTCGTCAAAAGCGCGACTTGCAGATAAACGTCGTTCGGTAGCCCGAACGCGTAAGCCACCAGAACCGCCCCCAGAACCCCGAGCGGCACCACGAGAATCACCGCCAGCGGCACTGCCCAGCTTTCGTACAGGGCCGCCAGACAGAGAAAGACGACCAGAAGGGACAACGCGTACAAAGCGGGGGCCTGGGCGCCGGTCGCGCGCTCCTCATAGGAAATACCGGACCAGGCTAGCCCGATCCCCGCGGGAAGCTCCTTGACCATGTCCTCAATGGCGGTCATAGCCTCGCCGGAGCTGATGCCCGGGGCAGGGGCGCCCTGTATGTTCACGGACCCCTTGCCGTTGAAGCGCTCCAGCTTCGGCGAGCCGTAGGTCCAGGAAGACGTTGAAAAGGCATCGAAGGAAATCATCTCCCCCTGTTCGTTGCGAACGTACCAGTGGCTCAGATCGTCCGGCATCATCCGGTAGGGGGCGTTCGCCTGAAGATAAACCCGCTTGATACGACCCTTATCGAGAAAATCGTTGATATAGGAGGATCCCCACGCGATTGTCAGCGTGTCGTTAATCGCGCCCAGCGACAGACCCAGGGCCGCGGCTTTTTCCGTGTCGATAGCGATTTTGTACTGCGGCACGTCGTTCAGCCCGTTCGGCCGTACGCCGGTCAGTTTCGGATTTTGCGCCGCCATCCCCAGAAGCTTTCCCCGCGCGGCCATGAGAGCTTCGTGGCCCAGGCCGCCTTGGTCGATCAATTGAAAATCAAAGCCCGAGGCGTTGCCTATCTCCCGGATCGGTGGCGGGAAAAAGGCGAAGGCCATGGCGTCTTTGATCTGTGAGAAGGCCTGCATCGCCTGCCCGGCGACGGCAAAGACGCTTTGATCCGTCCGCGGTCGGTCCTTCCAGTCCTTCATACCGATAAAGCCGAAGGCCGCGTTCTGGGCGGAACCGGCGAAGCTGAACCCGACAACGGTGAAAAGATGGTCGATATTTTCTGTCTGTAGGGTCAGAAAATAATCTTCAACCTGCTTGACCGATTCCAGTGTCCGTTCCGCGGTCGCGCCCGGCGGGGCGTTGACCATCATGAACATGTATCCCTGGTCCTCGTTGGGAAGAAACGCGGTCGGCAGCTGGGAGAAAATCAGCAAAAGCCCCCCGACCAGCAGACCATAAATACCGATAAAACGCACAGCCCGCCGGACCATGTAGTTTGTGACGGTCTGGTAGGTCTCCCGGAGTCCCTCGAATCCTCGGTTAAAAGAACCGAACATGCCGGTTTTTTTTTCTTCGGGGCCGGTGTTTCCTCGCGTCAGGATGCTCGCGCACAAAGACGGCGAGAGAATCAGGGCCACCAGAACCGACAATCCCATCGCCGCGATAATCGTGACGGAGAACTGTCGGTAGATCGCGCCGGCGGATCCGCTGAAAAAGGCCATCGGCA
>JAGRJZ010000037.1 GCA_020442505.1 Alphaproteobacteria bacterium
CGCAGCGGCCCTTATTCCCTCGAGACGGAGACTTTCCCGGTCATCGACGGACTCGCCGAGACCGCGCAAGCGCTTAAAACAGAGCTGCGGGAGATTGTCAAGCCGATGGAGGCGCTCTCGGCGCGGCTTCAGAAAAAACTCCACGAACAGGCGGACGCGCTCGATTCCGATACGCGTAAGCGAATCGAATCCGTCGCCGGGGCGATAACCTGGCGCACGGAGAATCGTCTGAAGGCGTGGATCGGAATTTTGGAGGCGCTGACCCGCGCTCCCCAGAACGTCAACGCGGCGGAGCAAATATTCGTCGACTGGATGGGAATCGAACGAGCTGATGGCCAGGCCGTCGATGTCGGGGTCTATCGCCACTGGATCGACCCGATGAAGCCCTTTGCCGCTATCTTGACGCCTCATGCACACGGAATCGCCGTGACCTCCGCGACACTGCGGGCGGGAGCGGGCGGAGAAGAAAATGACGACCAGGGTTCTTGGGAGTCGGCTCTACGGCGGACGGGCGCGCCGCATTTCACAACCGATCCACAGGTTTTTTCCGTGCCATCGCCCTTCGATTACGCTGCGCAAACCCGCCTGTTTATCGTCAACGACGTGAACAAGAACGATATGGATCAGCTGGCCGCGACCTATCGCGTCCTGTTCGAGGCGGCCGGAGGCGGGGCGTTGGGGTTGTTCACGGCGATCCACCGGCTAAAGGCCGTGCAAAGCCGCATCACCGCGCCGCTCGAAGAAAAAGGTTTCCCGCTCTATGCCCAGCATGTTGACGGGCTAGATACGAGCACGCTGGTCGATATGTTCAGAACGGAGACTCATGCCTGCCTGCTGGGGACCGACGCGGTGCGGGACGGCGTAGACGTGCCCGGGGAATCGCTGCGTCTGCTGGTCTACGACCGGGTGCCGTGGCCGCGCCCGACGATTCTGCACAAAGCCCGGCGCAGGGCCTTTGGCGGCCGGGCTTATGACGAGGAGATCACGCGGCTGAAGCTACGTCAGGCCTTCGGACGTCTGATCCGCCGGGCCGACGACCGGGGCGTGTTCGTGATGCTGGACGGCGCGCTGCCGAGCAATCTGCAAAACGCCTTTCCGGTCGAAACCCCAATCGTGAAGGCGGGCCTGGCCGACACCGTCCGGGCTTTGCGGGATTTTTACGCGGAGAAGTGACCCGCCCACAACATCCCGCCGATCAAGGCAAAAACAAGCAAAAGATGCGCCATCAGGCTGAGATACAGAGCGCGGCGCAAATGTCCGGCGCTGAGCTGCGCCGTCGCGCCGGGCGGCCCCACCCAGACGCGTTTGAGCGTATAGCCGTCCAGGCTTTGGACCGGTCCGCCCAGATTGACGGCCAGCACGTAAGCCATCGCGGTTAGAGGCAACCCACCCTCCGCGTAAGGGGCACGGTTCTTGCCGTGCAGCAACGCCACCAGCGCCCGGGTCATCCCGCCCGTCGGGGTCAACAGCCCGGCCAGAGAGATCAAAAGGCCCGCCAGCGCCGAGGGCACGAATCCCAGGAGCTTTTCCAGCGCCAGCGGCACCCTACCGAAGCCCTTACAAAACCCGTCCCGGCCAAAACGCGCGGCCAGCGCCGCTAGCGCGGCATAGATCATCGCCCCGGGCAATCCCGCGATCAAATACCAGACGACCGGCGCAACGCAGCCTTTGTCGAAGCGCCGGGCGGCCAGCGCCATTCCCGTGCGGGTAATTCCGTAATCGTCGCTAACGGCCAGATTAACCCCCGCCGATCGCGCGATCGCGTAATATTCCCCCGTCCCGGCCTTTCTTCCTTTCAGCGCGAAATAGAGCCGTAAGAGCGCAAACCAGACCGTGCCTGCCGTCATGGTCAAAGACAGCAAGAGCGTCTCCGTCAAACCATAAAGCGGCATATGAGCCGCTAAGCCGCCGCTCAAAAGGAACACAGCCGCGGCCAGAGCCACCCCGAACAGGCACAGAACGAACCCCCGCAGAGTCAGATCCGGACCCTTGCGGTGCGGACGGTCGAGCCGCGCGCCAAGCCCGCCCAGAACTTTATCGGAAAATTGCCAATAAAGCGGATTGGCGTTGCCGTATTGCGGCCCCGTCACGACCCCGACCACAGAGACGAACACCACCGCCCCCATTGCGATCAAAAACCGCTCCGGGCTCATCATCTGGAGGGGAAAGTCGGCAATAAAAGTGAGCATGAATTTGCCCTTTACAATCTTTTTACACGGAAACGCTATCATAAACATATATTGCAACGCAGAAAACCGGTTTCGTTTTGTCGGGATTTCGCGTAGAGTGTAGGCGCCAACTGACGGGAAAGGATTTCCTGACGTGCTCTATCATTTTTACGATCTCCAACACGCGATGTTAACTCCCGCGCGGCTGGGCGCGGAGGTAACCCGGATGCTATACCAGCATCCCTGGAATCCTCTGTCTTATACGCAGATGGGCCGAACACTCGCAGCGAATGCGGAGCTGTTCGAAAGAGTCACCCGCCGTTTCGGCGAGCCCGTCTTCGGTCTGCCGGAGACGAAGATCGACGGCCGGAAGGTCGCCGTGGTCGAGGAGATCCTCCACAAAAAACCTTTTTGCTCCCTGCTTCATTTCAAACGTCTGACCCGCCGAAAGGACCCCAAGGTCTTGATCGTCGCCCCGATGTCCGGCCATTTCGCGACACTTCTGCGCGGCACGGTGGAAGCGCTTTTGCCCCATCACGACGTTTATATTACGGATTGGATCGACGCGCGGCAGGTTCCGCTCGGCGCGGGCCGCTTTAACCTCGACGACTACATCGCCTATGTCATGGAGTTTTTGGAGAAGCTCGGGCCGCCGGTGCATCTGATCGCGGTTTGCCAGCCCGCCGTTCCGGTTTTCGCGGCCGCAGCGCTGATGGAGGCCGCCGGCGATCCGAACGCGCCGGCCTCCATGACCCTGATGGGCGGTCCGATCGACCCGCGCGTGTCGAAGACGCAGGTCACGGAACTGGCCGAACAACGGCCGCTCAGCTGGTTCGAAAACACCGTCGTCACGGAGGTTCCCCATTATTATCCCGGCGCGTACCGGAAGGTCTATCCCGGCTTTGTCCAGCTGGGCGGGTTTATGTCGATGAATTTGGACCGGCATGTGGGATCTCATATGAAGTTCTACCAGCATCTGGTGACCGGTGACGGCGAATCGGCCGACGCGCACCGGAAATTCTACGACGAGTATCTGTCCGTCATGGATATCAGCGCGGATTTCTACCTCCAGACCGTGGAGACGGTCTTCCAGAAACACGCCTTGCCCAAGGGAGAGATGAGCTGGAAATCGCCGCGCAGCGGAAAAATCTACCCCGTCGATCCGTTGAAGATCCGAAAGACCGCACTTTTGACAGTCGAGGGCGAAAAGGACGATATCTCCGCCCACGGTCAGACGACCGCCGCGCACGTTCTGTGCCGGAATCTTCCCGCCGGGCGGCAATACCACCATTTCCAGGAAAGCGTCGGACACTATGGAATCTTCAACGGGTCGCGCTGGCGCACGCAGATTATGCCCCGGATCCGACATTTTATCCGTCAATTCGATAAAAGCGGCGACCCCCTTCCGGAAAAGGATCTTCTGGCCATTCCCGATCTATCGCCGCCACAATGGAACGAGAGAATTCACGGCATCACGGCCGTTCGGGAACGCTTGCGCAAACAAGCCGCGCTGGAAGGCCGGATGGAAGACATCTTAAGATCTTATGAATAACGAACATGGGTGAAAGCGCGCCAGTTTTAGACGGCGCGGTCCCCTTTCAACGCTAACTCGGCCCATTTTTAGGGGAGCGCACCGCCGCGTTTTTAATCTGCGTTACATTCGACGAAACCAGCGCAGAAGCCTGGTCCACGGTGCCGCTGATATGGCTTACTGCATTGTTAAAAATATCCGTCGCGCTGCTCGTCACGCTGTGAAGCATAGAGGGATCTTGGGAAAGATAGACAAGACCAACGACAAGAACGCTGAGCGATGTGGTAAGAGGATTGCTCGCAAGGGTACTGGCGAGCGGGCCAATCCCCTTTCCGTACTGCCAGAGATGCGAGAGGACAAACTCGACGAGCGTCCCCGCGTTCTTCGGGGCCAGATCCCCGGACGCACCCGTTCTCTCGACGGATTCCCTGACGGTCTTCTGGACCACATCCGTTATCTTTCTGATTTTGCAAGGAAGAATGTCAGGATCGTTCACGCAACGGTACAACGCCACATTCGCATTTGTCCAAAGACCGGCCAACCTGTTAGCCATTTTTGCTTGTGTACGAGGCGTCTTTCTTGTTTTCATCTATGGGGAGAGCCTACCAGAGACTTCCCAAAAAAGCAAGAAAATCCGCCTTCCCTTTTTGCTTCCGGGTTCTAAATGGGTTAGAATCGTATCGTTCTTTTCCACCGTAACAGACAGGAGAAAAAACATGGGAATGACACAAGTTGCCGTTTCGCCCGCGGATTCGCATCTGGAGGCTCTGGAGACCCGGCACGCCTTCCTCTCGCACCGGATTGAAACCGAACAGCGTCACCCCGCCGCCAGCGACCAGATAATTCGTACGCTCAAACGTCAGAAACTCCGTCTGAAAGAAGAGATCGAAAAAGAGAAAGGAAGACTCGCCTGACCAACCACGCAGACACGTTCATCGCCCGGGAGGATCGCTATCTCGCCCGGAATTATCGGCCGTTGCCCGTCGTTTTGGCGCGGGGCGCGGGCGTGTGGGTATGGGACGTAGACGGGAACAAATACCTGGACTTTCTGAGTGCCTACAGCGCCGTCAGCGCCGGACACGGCAATCCCCGAATCAAGAGCGTTCTGGCAGAACAGCTCGAACGGCTGGACGTTCCCTCCCGTGCCTTTTACACCGACAGGCTCGGCACGTTCGTTGAAAAACTTTGCACGTTCAGCGGTATGGACAAGGCCCTGCCCATGAACACGGGGACCGAGGCCGTCGAAACCGCGATCAAGGCCGCTCGCCGCTGGGGGTACGACGTCAAGGGAATTCCGGACGGCAAGGCCCGAATTGTCGTCAGCGAACATAATTTCCACGGCCGTTCCACGACGATTTGCGGTTTTTCCTCCGAGCCCGCCTACAAACGGGGGTTCGGGCCGTTCGACGGCGGTTTCGACACGATCCCCTTCGGCGACGCGGCGGCCCTCGAAAACGCCATCACCCCACAGACTTGTGCCTTTTTAACCGAGCCGATGCAGGGCGAAGCCGGAATTATCCTCCCGCCGCAGGGCTGGTTGAAAGCGGTTCAAACCATCTGCCGCAAGCATAACGTCCTGTTGATTCTGGACGAAATTCAGACTGGACTAGGCCGCACCGGGAAAAATTTTGCGTTCGAACACGAAATCGACCACCCGGACGGGCTGACCCTCGGCAAGGCGCTGGGGGGCGGGGTTTACCCGGTTTCCGCCTTTCTGGCGCGGGCCGACGTGATGGACGTGTTCGACCCCGGCTCCCACGGCTCGACCTTCGGCGGCAATCCGCTCGCGGCGGCAATCGGGCTGGAGGCCCTGGCGATCTTGGAGGACGAAGACCTCGCCGGTCGGAGCCAAGATCTGGGCGCTTATCTGAAGGACCGCCTGATGGCCCTGAACACCCGGCTTTTCCGGGATATACGGGGCGCGGGGCTGTGGATCGGCGTCGATATCGACCCGGATATCATCTCCGCCCGCAGCTTTTGCGGACATCTGAAGGACAAGGGGATTCTGTGCAAGGAAACGCACGAAATCACCGTGCGTTTCGCTCCGCCCTTGACCATCACACGCGCGGAAATCGATTGGGCCATGCCCCAGATCGAGACGGTTTGCCGCGCAGTGAGCAGGTGAAAATTTAGTTTTTCCTGCCTCTTCACGGTTCCAAAACATTTTTATCTGTGCTAAATCCCTGTTTATTCTTTGACAATGGAAATGGAACGGAAATGGAATCGGTTGTTCTAGTTATTCATCTTATTTTAGCACTCGCGATTATCGGGCTCGTGCTGTTGCAGCGCTCGGAGGGCGGCGGCCTGGGGATCGGCGGCGGCA
>JAGRJZ010000038.1 GCA_020442505.1 Alphaproteobacteria bacterium
AGTGTTCCGCGTGGTAAATATCTCTTTTATCTTCGCTTCTCATACCCGAAAAATGCAACTATGTAAAGAACAAGCGTAAAATGATCCTCTCTCACATCCAGCAAGGCTCTGACGAATGGTTCGACGCGCGATGCGGGGTCGTGACCGCATCCAACTTCAAGGCCGTGATGACCGGCGGCAGCGGCAAAACCCGGCGAAGCTACATGCGCCGCCTGTACGAGGAAATCAAAACAGGCCGGCCCACTCCGCCTTCTTTTCAAAGCGCCGCGATGGAACGCGGCTGCAATCTGGAACCGCGCGCCCGGGCGGCCTACCAAGCCGAAACGAATCAGGACGTACGCGAAGTCGGGATTGTCTATTTGTGCAACGAACGGCGGGTTGCGGCCTCCCCCGATGGTCTGATCGGGGAAGAAGGCGGGTTAGAGATCAAATGCCCCCTGCCCCATAACCATGAGAAATATCTCCGTGACGGCGGGGTGCCGCGCCAATACATCCCGCAGATTCAAGGAAATTTGTGGGTCACCGGGCGCCAGTGGTGGGATTTCGTGTCCTACGCCCCCGAAATGGCGCCGGCCTACCGCCTGATGATTCGGCGCATCTATCGGGACGAATCCTACATCGCGCACCTGCGGCGGGAGGTCGAGCGCTTCGTCCAAGAGCTGGACGAAGCGCTGGAAACCCGATTCCATTAGTTCTTGGCTTTATCCACCAGCCGGTTATGACCGATCCACGGCATCATCGCGCGGAGTTTTTTGCCGACATCCTCGATCGGATGCTCGGCTTCACGACGACGCATGGTTTTGAAGTTAACCGCGCCGGCTTTGTTCTCCAAAATCCAGTCGCGGGCGAATTTACCGCTCTGGATATCGGCCAGAATCCGTTTCATCTCAGCCTTGGTTTCGTCCGTGATCACGCGCGGGCCGGAGACGTAATCCCCGTATTCCGCGGTGTTGGAAACGGAATAGCGCATATTGGCCAGCCCCGCTTCGTAGATCAGATCCACGATCAGCTTCGTTTCGTGCAAACACTCGAAATAGGCCATTTCCGGCGCGTATCCGGCATCCACCAGCGTTTCGAACCCGGCCTGTATCAAGTGAGATATCCCGCCGCACAACACGGCCTGCTCCCCGAACAGATCAGTTTCGCATTCCTCGCGGAAGGTGGTTTCAATCACGCCGGAGCGGCCGCCGCCGACCGCAGAGGCGTAGGATAGCGCCAGATCGAAAGCCTGTCCGGAGGCATCCTGTTCCACCGCGATCAGGCACGGCACGCCACCGCCCTTTTGATATTCGCCCCGGACCGTGTGACCGGGCCCCTTGGGCGCAATCATGAACACGTCCAGATCTTCCCGCGGTTCGATGCAGCGGAAATGGATGTTAAAACCGTGCGCGAAAGCCAGCGCCGCGCCGGGTTTCATATAAGCATGCAGATGCTCGCGATACAAATCGCCCTGCAACTCGTCGGGAACCAACACCATCACGACATCCGCCCAGGCCGCGGCCTCGGCGGGCGCCATCACCGCAAAATCCGCACCCCGCGCCTTTTCCGCAGTTTTACTCTCCGGCCGCAACGCGATCCGCACGTCTTTCACCCCGCTGTCGCGCAAATTTTGCGCATGGGCGTGCCCCTGAGAGCCGTAGCCGATCACCACGACTTTTTTATCCTTGATCAGCGCCTGATTGGCGTCGCTATCGTAATAAACCTTCATCCCGGTTTTGTTTTCCGGATTGATCGTTTTTTTCGCTACGTTTGATTGAGACATAATCTTTTTTCCTTCTCTTGCTATATATAGATCTTCATGCCAACATGAGTACTCGAAAACCCTAGTCTTTCGTAAAATGTGTGCACTTTTTCTCTTGTCTTGTCTGTCGTGAGCTGAACAATGCCACACCCCTTCTCTCTTGCCCTCTCCAAAGCAAATCTTATGAACTCCCGTCCAACCCCTTTATTTCTAAAATTCTTATGAATACGAACACTTTCTATTTGAGCCCGTTTTGTCCCAGTTCTGCTGAGATAGGGAATAAATGTCAACTGCATAACACCAACAACCTTTGAGTCGGCTTCAATGACCCAAATTTCATTGTTTTTATCTTGTCGTATCTCGTCAAACGCCTTTACGTAGGATTCATCAACGGGATCACCTATAATTTCACGTAAAATACCCAATTCATCGTCTTGGAAAAGATGAATGATCTCCTCCAAATCTTCTTTTTTAGCCTCGCGGTAATCCATGCCTTTATCTTTTAAGCCTCAATCGCGGTTTTTCCCCGGCCGATAGCCGCAACGCCGGTTCGGCTGACATCGACGAGTCCCAGCGGCTGCATCAAATCTATAAAGGCGTTGACCTTCGCGCTGTCGCCGGTGATCTCGAATACGAAGCTTTCCACCGTGCTATCCACGACGCGAGCCCGGAAGATATCCGCCGTGCGCAGCGCCTCGACCCGCTTTTCGCCGGTGCCGGAGACCTTGACCAGCGCCAGCTCCCGCTCCACATGCGGGCCGTCCAGCGTCAAGTCGGCGACCCGCCGCACGGGAACCAGACGCCCCAGCTGGTTTTTTATCTGTTCGATCACAAGCGGCGTACTGGTGCAAACAAGCGTGATCAGGGACAAATGCCGGGATTTTTCGGTCTCCGCCACGGTCAGGCTGTCGATGTTATAGCCCCGCCCCGAAAACAGACCGATCACCCGGGCCAGTACCCCCGGCTCGTTATCCACAAGAACACAAAGCGTGTGCGTTTCGCTCTTTTCTTCCCCCGGGGACTCGCCATAGACGCTGTGGGATACCGCGTTCGTCGCCATCATGCCACCCTTTGTTTTACCGTTGATAATTCGTTGTAATCCGCCACAGCAAACCTGTCCAGTTTTTTGGCGGAAATTCTCATCCGGAGCTGGCCAGACCGATCGCTCTGTCGTGGGATAGGACCGGAATAGCCCGGCGCGCTTTATCGACCGCCGACAGATCCAAAGCGGCCATGATAACGCCGGGAACTTCCTGCCCTTGCGCGAGAACTTCCCCCCACGGCCCTATGATCAGGGAATGCCCATAGGTCTCGCGCCCGCCCTCGTGAATCCCGCATTGCGCCGCCGCCAGAACGAAGCTGCCCGTTTCGATCGCCCGGGCGCGTAACAACACCTCCCAATGGGCTTGCCCCGTGGGAACGGTAAAGGCGGCCGGAACGGTCAAAATCCGGGCTCCGGCCTGCGTCAACGCTCTGTACAAATATGCAAAACGGAGATCGTAACAGACGCTCATCCCCACCCCGCCCCACGGTGTTGGCGCGATCACGGCTTTTCCCCCGGGCCGAACGGCAGCGCTCTCCCGGCGGCTTTCCCCGGTCGGCAGATCGACGTCGAACAGGTGGATCTTATCGTAGCGCGCGACCAGAGCGCCTTTATCGTCAAACAAATAAGAACGATTGGCGATCTTGTCCGACGCAACCCGCACGCCGATCGACCCGAGAGACAGAAAAACTCCTAATTCCCGTGCCAATTCCGCAAAAAACGGCAAGGCGGGATGGTCCTCCTCCGCCGGCACCAAAGCAAGCGTCCCCAGCATATCCGCGCGCATCACATCGGTATTTTCGGGTGTGCAGACCAGACGAGCACCCTGCCCCGCGGCCTCTCGCACGAGCCCCGCCGCGTTGGCGAGATTCGCGGCGATATCAGGCCCGCTGGTCATCTGGACACAGGCCGCCATCAGACGCATCGTCATGCCGCCAGCATCCCGTCGAGCTTCCCTTCCGAGTCGAGGGCATAAAGATCGTCGCAACCGCCGATTCCCTTGCCGTCGATGAAGATTTGCGGAACGGTGCGACGTCCGTCCGCCCGGGCGCTCATTTTCGCCATCGCGTCCGCATCGCTGAAGGATAATCTGTGCTCTTCGTAAGAGACGCCCTTCATATCCAAGAGCTTTTTCGCTCTGGCACAATAAGGGCACGTCGCCGCAGTGTAAATCTCAACTTTCGACATGTTATCTCACTCCTTATGGTTGATAGACAAACAGGAGGTAACACAAATAACGATCCGTGTCATCAGGAGCCCCTTCGCTTCCCAGGGCAATCGTCCATAAAAGTTAACAGCACAGCTTTCCGCGCCGCATAGCACCGCGTTAATTTTTATATGCGATTCCCTTGGTTAAACATATGGCGATCGTGTAAAAAACCTGACACTATCCCGTTATGGCTTTTTACGTTCTCAAACGGCTACTTTTGATGATTCCGACCCTGTTCGGAATTATGCTGGTTTCCTTCGTCATCGTCCAGTTCGTTCCCGGCGGACCGGTCGAGCGCATGATCGCCGCGCTGCAAGGCCACGGGACGGAAGCCACGGCCCGCTTCGCCGGCGGAGGCAGCGGCGACATGGCCGCCGGCGCAATGCCCCAGGCCACGGGACAGACGTCCCAATATCGCGGGGCGCAGGGGCTGGATCCGGCCCTGATCGCGGAGCTGGAAAAAATGTATGGCTTCGACAAGCCCGCGCCGGAGCGTTTCGCGCACATGGTCTGGAACTACGCGCGGTTCGACCTGGGGGACAGTTATTACCGGGACATTTCCGTGATCGAGCTGGTGCTCGAAAAAATGCCGGTTTCAATCTCTCTGGGGCTTTGGTCGACATTGATTATCTATTTGATCTCCATCCCGCTGGGAATCAAAAAAGCGGTCAAAGACGGTCAGCCCTTCGACGTGTGGAGCAGCGCGGTGGTGTTTATCGGCTACGCGATCCCGAGCTTTATGTTCGCGATCTTACTGATTATCCTGTTCGCCGGGGGGCGGTATCTCGATTTGTTCCCCCTGCGCGGCCTTGTCTCCGACAACTGGCGGGAGATGAGCTTCCCGCGTCTGGCGCTGGATTATCTCTGGCACATGGCTTTGCCCGTCGCAGCGATGGTCATCAGCGGGTTTGCGGGGTTGACGATGCTGACGAAGAATTCCTTTCTGGACGAGATCAACAAACAATACGTCCTGACCGCCCGCGCCAAGGGATTGCCGGAAAAACAGGTGCTTTACGGCCATGTCTTCCGCAACGCGATGTTGATCGTGATCGCCGGATTCCCGAGCGCGTTTCTGGCTATTTTCTTTACCGGATCGCTCTTGATCGAAGTGATTTTCAGTCTGGATGGTTTAGGGTTGCTGGGATACGAGAGCATTATCAACCGTGATTACCCCGTCGTATTGGGAACGCTTTACATGTTTGCCCTGATCGGCCTTGTGATGACCCTGATTCGCGACATCGTCTATGTCTATGTCGATCCAAGGATTGACTTTGAGGCGCGAAACGTATAGTTTACATATCTTAAATACTGCCAATAAATAGAGGAGACAACACAATGAGTAACACAGAAAAACCAACGGCTACTGAGATAATTTCAAATGTGACTAATTTCGGGATAAACGCCAACGCCTAGCTCGAAAACAAAATGGCAGTACAATTGGCAAACGAAGCGCTCGCCACTCAGTTGGGCCATAATGGACACGAAAGGCTTGGCAAAGCTCTCAAAGAAGATAGCTTGCCTAAAAACAAGCTATAATTGCTTTATCCACCTTGGATCAACAGTGTGATGTGTGGTAAAAGTCTTCCATGGCTCTCTCCCCCATTACACAGCGGCGGTTATCGCAGTTCCGGGCCAACGGGCGAGGCTTCTGGAGCCTGTGGATTTTCCTCGCGTTATTCGCGCTAGCCATTGCCGCCCCGGTGATTGCCAACGACAAGCCGTTGTTGATTAAATTCGACGGCAGGCTTTACACGCCCCTTTTCCATGTCTATCCGGAAACCATGTTCGGCGGGGATTTCGAAACCGAAACGGAATACCGGGATCCTTACGTCCTCGACCTGATAGAAGCGAAAGGCTGGATAATCTGGCCACCCATTCCCTATTCCTATGACACGGTAAACCGCTATACACCGGCCCCGGCGCCGTATAAACCGTTTTTTACTTACCCCAAATTTATGGGCATGCCCGACCATTGCAATGGCTCGCACCTGTGCACAAACATTCTGGGCACCGACGACCAAGGCCGTGACGTAGCCGCACGGGTCATTTACGGCTTCCGCATTTCGGTGCTGTTCGGTTTGATTTTGACGCTCGTCAGCTCCGCCATCGGGATCGTCGCCGGCGCGTTTCAAGGGTTTTACGGCGGCTGGCTAGATCTGATAATGCAGCGGATCATTGAAATCTGGTCGTCTTTGCCCAGCCTTTATATCCTGATTATCTTCGCGGCGATGTTCGTGCCAGGATTCTGGACCTTGCTGTTCATTCTTCTCCTTTTTTCGTGGGTTAGTCTGGTGGACGTGGTACGGGCGGAATTTCTACGCACCCGAAATTTCGACTATGTCCGCGCGGCGAACGCGCTGGGCGTCGGCAATATAACCATTATGTTCCGGCACGTCCTGCCCAACGCGATGGTCGCAACGTTGACCCTGATGCCGTTTATCTTGACAGGCTCCATCACGGCGTTGACAAGTCTCGATTTTCTGGGGCTCGGCCTTCCGCCGGGCAGTCCCTCTCTGGGGGAATTGCTAGCACAGGGGAAAAACAACCTGCAAGCCCCGTGGCTGGGATTCACGGCCTTTATCGCTTTGTCTTTGATGCTCAGCCTTTTGACCTTTATCGGCGAGGCCGTCCGGGACGCGTTCGACCCAAGAAAAATCCGGCTATAGCCGTTTTTGGCCGACAAACAACTCGTAATCCACCGTCACGACGACATAGGTTCGGTAACCTGTAAAGCGGACCGGCGGCAAGGGTTTGACACCGGACAAAGCCGCGTAGGTCCGGACCTTCAGCGGATTATGCGCATGCAGTGTCATCGGTCCCATCACGAACCGTCCGTCCGTCGTCCGTCCGGGACGCAAGGCGCGCGTCTGGGCGTTCCCGAGCGGATGTCCGGTTCCCGGAACGTAGGTAAACACCATCATACCCCCGGGCTTGAGAACTCTTGCCATCTCCCCGATCGCATGGCCGATCCCTCCGACGCTTTCCATCACCCCGGAGGACGCCACAATGTCGAACGACTCGTCGGGAAAAGGCAGGCGATCCCGCCCGACATCCACCCGCCGTAGCTTACGGAAGCGGCCCTTGCGACGGCAAAGCGCCAGCATCCGGGCCGAAATATCAACCCCGAAGATTTCGAGATCGCTCCGTATCCGGTGCAACTCCTCGGATAAAAGCCCGGTCCCGATCCCGACATCCAGACAGCGTAGAGCGCTGGTTCGATCGACCATAAAACCGCGCAAGGAGTCCGCCACGCGTCCGGGGGCGAGATAGTCCCACCCCTTCATATCGCTGTCATAGGAAAGGGCCCAATCATCATAGTGCATTTCCGGAGTGATGGGCGTTTTGAAGCTTTGCATGACGGCGATTGTACAGAGATTCGTTTCCGCCTCACGAGAGGTGTCGCACCCCTTATCCCCAAAAAACGATCGGCCCCGGCTTCACGAATATTTAAACTACTTTCTTTATAATCGGTATGGTAGAGTCTGTCCGGAAACCAGCAAAGAACAACCAAAAATGCCCGATTTTAACGCAACGCTCCTACGGGAAAAATTTATTATACGGGATACGATGCCAAGCCACCTGACGGATCAGGAACTTGTCGTGGCGCTGAGTAACCGGCTTGTCCTGCCGCTTCAATCCCGGAATAAAGAAACCCAGGAAACCTTTGTCGTACGGGCTCAGAACATGCATAGCTGCGTGCGCCTGGGGGCTCAGATCGCCCGGGATTTTCAGGTAAACGGTTCCCTGTTGAACCGGCCGCTTCCTTTTAACTGGGAACAGGCCTGGCACACGGTGACAAAGGGCTACGAGGAGACCTGGAACAAGCGCCAATGGGCGTGCGTATATCACAACGGAAAGATTATCTACGAGACCGAAAAGGAAAACCGTCATCTCTTCCTGGACGTGATCGAGCAGTGCGACGCCCGCAACAAGGATACGTACGACCGTTCTCTTGCCATCGCGGAAGACGCCTTCAAGCATGCCGGGAAACTGGTCACGATCCAGCATGACTCGAATATTGCTCTGATCGTAAATGTCTCGAAGGAGGAAGGAAAATGCGGGATTATCCTGCGCGGTCCGGACAAAACGACAACGTTCAACTTTACCGTCCGGACGGATTCGGTGGATCATCCGCTTGAAATATCCCACTGCCTGAGCGCGGCGGCTGCGTTCTTAGAAGGGATTCAGCTGGCCTTTTTTATCGGCATGACGCGTCAGAAACTGGCTTACGAACTGATCTCCGATTCGTCCGAGGAGGCGCTACGGGCGCATGACGCGGCCGGGCAACTTTCCCGCGTCAAGAAGGCCATCGGACAGTTCGAAGAGATGTTCACCGTTCACTATCGTCCGGAGGCACCCGATTTTAACGATCTGACCAAAGAGGCCAGCGCCTATGCCCGCAAAATTTTGAACGCGGAGATCGTCAGCAAAATCGAGGACGGGGAAAAGACCGGATGGATCGCCTGAAAACCCGGCCAGGGCCTGTGTCTCTACCCGGGCAGGATCTCGCTGTAATGCGCCTGTCTGTCCTGTCATGGTACGATTCCCACCGGCGGGTTCTTCCCTGGCGTGCGTTACCGAAACAAACTCCGATCCCCTACCATGTCTGGCTTTCGGAAGTCATGCTCCAGCAAACGGTGGTTAACGCGGTCATTCCCTATTTTCTGAAATTCACGGAACGCTGGCCGACGATCCACGATCTGGCCGCCGCCGATCAAGACGAAGTGATGGCCGCCTGGGCCGGATTGGGG
>JAGRJZ010000039.1 GCA_020442505.1 Alphaproteobacteria bacterium
GGATCACGAACATCACGTCCGGCCGTCCCGCGTCATATTCGTCGAAGACCAGCGCCACGGGATTTTGCAGGGACCAGGGCAGCAATCCCTCTTTATATTCCGTGATTTGCTTTCCTTCCTTCAGGACGATCATGTCCTTGCCCAAAAGGTCCAGGCGGCTGACGTGGCTGTCCAGATTGATCCGCACGCACGGCCAGTTCAGGCGCGCGGCGACCTGTTCGATGTGGGAAGATTTTCCCGTGCCGTGATAGCCTTGGACCAGCACCCGACGGTTATGTTCGAATCCCGCCAGAATCGCCAGCGTCGTTTCGGGATCGAACTGATAGGTCTCGTCGATTTTCGGAATATTGGGATTCGCGTCGTCGGAAAAGCCGTTGACCTGCCAGTCCACGTCGATTCCGAACACCTCACGGACGTTGACCTTCCTGTCGGGGATGGATGTGTATTTCCCTTCTTTTTGCTTGACGGCCGTCAGGTCAAAAGACGCGGAAACCGGTTCTTTATCAGGCGTATCGGACATGGCTTGTTCCCATCCTGAACGGGGTTTTTATATTCTGAAAAATTATTTTCATTATCAGTATAAGCATAGTAACGCAATGTGCGCATCCTGAAAACCAACGACATATGAACCCAATTGGGGGCAAACCAAGGGGCGGTTACTTTACAAATCAGGCCAGGTCTTCCTGGTTAATTTTATGCTGCCAAGGCCTTTTTTGTCGCGGCGACGACCTTTTCCGCCGCATCGGCCAGATTATCCGCCGCGATGATCGGCAAGCCGGAGGAGCCCAGAATGTCTTTTCCTTTTTCTACGTTCGTCCCCTCCAGGCGCACGACCAGCGGCACGGAAAGCTTCACCTCCTTCGCCGCGGCGACGACGCCCTCTGCGATGATGTCGCATTTCATGATTCCGCCGAAAATATTGACCAAAACGCCCTTTACCTTTGGGTCTGAAAGAATGATTTTGAACGCCGCAGTGACTTTTTCCTTGTCCGCGCCGCCCCCGACGTCGAGGAAATTGGCCGGTTCCCCGCCGTAGAGCTTGATGATGTCCATCGTCGCCATGGCCAACCCCGCGCCGTTGACCATACAGCCGATATTTCCGTCCAGCGCGACGTAGGACAGATCGTATTCATGCGCTTGCCGTTCCTTTTCGTCTTCCTCGGACGAATCGCGCATCGCGGAGACGGCCTTTTGGCGGAACAGCGCGTTGTCGTCGAAATTCATCTTGGCGTCCAGCGCGACAACATCGCCACCGCCTGTGATGACCAGCGGGTTGATCTCCACGATCGAGGCGTCCAGATCAATAAAGGCCTGATACATCGCCATCATGAACTTGACGGCCTGTTTTAGCGTGTCACCGGCCAGCCCCAACCCAAAGGCCAGACGGCGCGCGTGAAAGGGCATCATACCGGTCGCCGGGTCGATGGAGACTTTGATGATTTTCTCGGGGCTCTCGGCCGCGACCTCTTCGATCTCCATTCCTCCTTCGGTCGACGCCATGAAGGTCACGCGGCTGGTGGCCCGGTCGAGAAGAACGCTCAGGTAAAGTTCCCGGGCGATATCGGCGCCTTCCTCGATATAAAGGCGTTGGACCTCCTTGCCGTCGGGACCGGTTTGCTTGGTGATTAGGACCTGGCCCAACATGGCTTGCGCTGCCGCCTGGACGTCGTCCACGGATTTTACGACGCGCACGCCGCCCTTGCCGCTCGGGTCGTTGGCAAAACGCCCTGCGCCCCGTCCGCCGGCGTGAATTTGGGATTTGACGACCCAGACCGGCCCGCCCAGCTCCTGCGCGGCTTTGGTGGCTTCCTCGACCGAAAAGGCCGGCATGCCGCGCGGGACCGTCACGCCGTATTGCGCCAGCAAAGACTTGGCCTGATATTCATGGATGTTCATCGAAAACCCCTTTCATGAAAGGCAAGGAAAAGAAAAGAATCGTTCCCGTTTTTTTACCATGTTCCTGACGGTTTGCAAACGAGGCATCCTGCCGCCGGGACATCCCAAACAGCGCTGCCGAAGGCTGGAGAGCCGGTTATGCAACCAAAACCGCAGCCTTTTGGGATGACCGGCTAGCCTGCTTTTTCCAGCGCGCCGAGCAAATCCTTCACCGCCGCGACCGATTTTTTGAACATGGTTTTTTCGTCCGCGTTCAACTCGACCTCGATGATTTTTTCGACCCCGCCGGCGCCGATGATCGTCGGCACGCCGATATACAGATCTTTGACGCCGTACTCACCGTTCAATTTCGCCGCGCAGGGGAGAACCCGTTTTTTGTCCTTCAGATAGCTTTCCGCCATGGCGATCGCGCTCGACGCGGGAGCGTAGAAAGCCGAACCGGTCTTGAGCAGGTTGACGATTTCTATCCCGCCGTCTCGGGTGCGTTGCACGATTTTGTCCAGTTTCTTCTGGGTCGTCCACTTCATCTTTACCAGATCCGGCAAAGGAATACCCGCGACCGTGGAATAGCGCGTCAGTGGCACCATCGTATCGCCGTGTCCGCCCAGAACAAAGGCCGTAACGTCTTCGACCGATACGCCGAACTCCTCGGCCAGGAAACAGCGAAAACGGGCGCTATCCAGAACCCCGGCCATGCCTACGACTTTCTCGGCGGGGAAGCCCGTCACGCGCTGCATGACTTCGACCATTACGTCCAGAGGGTTGGTGATAACGATAACGAAGGCCTTGGGCGCGTATTTCTTGATGTTTTTTCCGACCGTTTTGATTACCTTCGTGTTGATCCCGATCAGGTCGTCGCGGCTCATCCCCGGCTTGCGAGGCACTCCGGCGGTTACGATCACGACGTCCGCGCCCTTGATGACTTCGTAATCGTTGCTGCCCTGGATAGCGGCGTCGAATCCCTCCACAGGCGCGGCTTCGGCGATGTCGAGCCCCTTGCCCTGCGGCACGCCCTCGGCGATGTCGACGATCGCGATGTCGCCTAACTCCTTCAACCCCGCCAGCAAAGCCAGCGTTCCGCCGATTTGTCCCGCCCCGATCAGGGCAATTTTATTCCGCGCCATGGTGGTGTCTCCCTTGTCAATATGCGAATCCCGATGCTAGGCTAACCTTGCTAGGACGAAGTTGCAAGCACCCCTTTTTCTTCCAAAAGCCCCAGGGCCGCCCGCGCGCCCTCGTCGCGCGCTTTTTCGGGGGCGCCGATGGCGAGGCTCCGAAAGCCGGCGCCGACGAAATTTACCAGCTCCCGCGCGGTCGGAACGCCATTGACGTAGACCATTCCCTCGACCAGCCGGAGCCCGCGACGCGGCGCGGCCATGAGCAAGCGGTTCAACGGTTCCAGCATAAAGCTGTATTTTCCGTCCGGATGGCCGATTTCTTCTCGATCCGTCGCAAAGGCGTAGCCGATCGCTGGATGGGCCCGCGCCATCAGGCCAAAGAACGCGCCGTTTTCGTCCGTCGCCAGCGCGCAGGCGAATCGGCGGTTTTTCTGTTCTTTTTCCGTCTTTCGGCACAACGTATCGAAAGACGCCCCCGAAAAGATTTTGACCGAATCCTCATCGTAGGGCACGTATCCCGTCGGTGGCTCGTAGATCGACACCAGGCGTTTTTCCTTGCGCCGGATCTCATAGACCGTGATTCCCGCCTTTTCGCAAATGCGCATGGACATGTTCGTAAAATGGTCGGCGCGTCGCGCGATAAAGTCTTTTTGGAAACCCTTATGATCGATATAGATGGTCTTAATCCCCGCCTCTGCGATGTTCTTCGCGCAGTTCGGACAAAACGGGTCGGTGATGCAAAGAGAGGCCCCTTCCGTCGGGCGATGCGCTGCCAGGATGCAGGCTGTTTCCGCATGAAGGGTTCCGGATGAATTTCCAATCCGCACCTCAATGCCTATTTTTTCGCGGATGATCTCCGGCCAGTCATTGGTGCGGGAGACGCTAAAGCCCGGGCCGAACAAAGTCGCCGCGATTTTGTTCGTGGGATGCGGAGACGTGCCCACGATATCGACTGCGGCCTGCATATGTTCGAAAGGGTCAGAAGGCATGAAAATCACGTCTCGAAAAGAAACACAAACTGGTGTACTTTAACCGTGAACGAACGGAAATACACGCGAATAAAAGAAAGGCTTTTCCATGTCCCAGACTTCCTACGACCTTATCGTTATCGGCGCCGGGCCGGGCGGGTATGTGTGCGCGATCCGCGCAGCGCAGCTGGGCATGAAGGTCGCTTGCGTGGAAAAACGCGCCAGCCTGGGCGGGACTTGCCTGAACGTCGGGTGTATTCCTTCGAAGGCTTTGCTGCATGCCTCCCACGAATACGAGAAAATCGCCCACGATTTCCCTAAATTCGGAATCAAGGTCGCCGGCGCGAAGGTCGATCTGAAAGCCATGATGAAACACAAGGACGACGTGATCGCGGCGAACACCCAAGGAATCGCATTCCTGTTCAAAAAGAACAAAATCGATTGGCTGAGGGGGGAAGGGAAACTCACCAAAGCCGGCGAAGTGCAGGTCGGGAAAACAAAATATACGGCCAAAAACATCGTGGTCGCCACAGGCTCTGACGTAGCGGGGTTGCCGGGGGTCAAGATCGACGAGAAGCAGATCGTCTCCTCGACCGGGGCGCTGGAATTGGCCAAGGTGCCGAAATCTCTGGTCGTGATCGGCGGCGGGGTGATCGGGCTGGAGCTGGGCGCGGTCTGGCGCAGACTGGGCGCGCAGGTCACGGTGATTGAGTTTATGGACCAGATCCTGCCCGGCATGGACGGCGAAATCCGGAAGGAAGCACATAAGATCTTCGCCAAACAGGGGATAAGTTTCAAACTCTCCAGCAAGGTCACGGCCGCCAAGCCCGGGAAGACGGGCGTTGATCTGACGGTGGAGCCCGCTGCGGGCGGCAAGGCCGAAAAGATCAAGGCCGAGATCGTGCTGTGCTGTGTCGGCCGCAAGCCCTATACCGACGGGCTCGGGCTGGACAAGGCGGGCGTAGCGCTGGACGAACGCGGGCGGATAAAAACGGACGCCCATTTCAAAACCAACGTGCCAGGGATCTACGCCATCGGCGACGTGATCGCCGGGCCGATGCTGGCCCATAAGGCCGAAGACGAGGGCGTGGTGCTGGCTGAGATTCTGGCCGGGCAGAGTGGGCACATCGATTACAACCTGATCCCCGGCGTAGTCTATACCGCGCCTGAAATCGCCAGCGTTGGACAGACGGAAGAACAGCTCAAAGAATCCGGCGTGAAATACAATGTCGGGAAATTCCCCTTCATGGCCAA
>JAGRJZ010000040.1 GCA_020442505.1 Alphaproteobacteria bacterium
ACAAGCGCGAGCTGATCGCCCGGATTCAGGCGATCGTCCGGCGCTCCCAAGGCCACGCGCAGAGCGAAATCAAGATCGGGAAAGTCGTTATCAACCTGGACTCCCGCACCGTGGAGGCCGCCGGCAAGCCGGTGCATCTGACGGGCAAGGAATACGGGATTTTGGAGCTTTTGGCCTTGCGCAAGGGCACGACTTTGACCAAGGAGGCCTTCTTAAACCATCTATATGGCGGGATGGACGAGCCGGAGGTGAAGATCATCGATGTGTTTATTTGCAAACTACGCAAAAAAATCGAGCAAGCCACGGGTGATAACTATATCGAAACCGTCTGGGGCCGGGGCTATGTCCTCCGCGATCCGGAGGCCGAAAAAGCCAAGCAAAAAGCCGCGAACGGGTGAGGTTTGTCTACTGTTCTTCTTCGTGAAGGATTCCCGCTCA
Source organism: Alphaproteobacteria bacterium (assembly GCA_020442505.1). Classification (GTDB taxonomy): domain Bacteria; phylum Pseudomonadota; class Alphaproteobacteria; order Micavibrionales; family Micavibrionaceae; genus JACKJA01. Next base: position 439 of record JAGRJZ010000040.1, read on the forward strand.
GGCTGAGCAGGGTCGTGATTATGAATTCGTTGCTCCCCTGAATGGCCGTGTGCAGTGAATCGCCGATCGCGATCATGCCGCCTTTGCACCCCCGAAGGCGTGATGGTAATCCGGTTTTCCGAACAAATATCCCTGGCCGTATGCAATGTCAAAGTCCAAAAGCGCGCGCAAGGTCGCTTCGGTTTCGATTTTCTCGACCACGATATCGATACCCGCCTCGGCGAGTTCCTTTTTCAGACCGAGGATCCGGCCGATTCCGCCGCGTATGTCGGCTTCCTTGATCAGCCAGTCGGCCTCCATCTTGATAAAACGAATGTGACGAGCCCGCAGTTTTTCCACGTTGATATGTCGCCGCCGGACGCGGTCCATCGAAAAACGACACCCCAGTTTTGTCAGCCCGTCCAAAAGCGGCGCGATGGTGGCGTCCACCGTCTCCAGCTCCGCTTGCGGCAGTTCGAAAACAAGACGGGCGGCCATGTCTCTGTTCTGAGAGAGAAACGCCACCAGATCGTTCATAAAACCGGAATCGTTGAGCGTGACGCCCGAGACGTTCAGGATAAAAGCCGTTTCGGGGTCTGCGAAGCGCTTGTCCCGCAGCATCTGAAGACAGCGCAGCAAAATCAGATTGTCCAGAGCCGGCAGCATCGATTCATGCCGGGCGATATCCAGATAACGCGACGGAGACAGATAGGAACCACCGCCGGCCGGCAAACGCGCGAAAATCTCGTACATGCGCACGCGGCGTTGGGGAAGGCTGACAACGGGCTGGAGAAACGCGTCCAGACGGTCATCCTGGACAGCTTTGTGGATGAGCTCGGTCACGATGCCGTTTCCCAGCTTGTTGAGATCGGGCGTAATGGCTTCGTCAAGAGCCGTGGCCGGGGGAGCCTTCTCGGGCGGAGGCGCTATTTCCAAGGCGAAAACCTTATGGTCTTCGGTCTGCGTCTTTTCGGAAGGGCGCGTTTCTTCGCCCAAAAGACTCAGCCGTCGGACGATCGTCTCCAGCATCCGGGCCTCGACCGATGTCGAAGCGGGCAAACGCCGGCCTTGCATCTCCACCGCCGCGGCCGCTTCGGCCAGCCCGGCCTTCAGAGCCGCGATTTGGTTGCGGTTACGCGCGACTTCCCGGACGAGCCGGTCGTGACCTTCGGTCATCGTCTTGATCTTATGTGCGATGTCGTATTCCCACCGGCGACGGTTGAGAATGTCGTAGACCACGAGCCCGCTCAGCCCGGCCAACAGGCCAATCAGCACCGTAAAGTCGGGAGAGACGTAACGTGACAACAGAGCGAGCCCCCCTAAAACCGTTACCCCCGCAAGTCCGGCGTAAAAGCGGCTGCGTCCGGGGTGCGGGGTCAGAAGCTCGGAAGCCGGCGGACGGATCCATGTCAGGGTCGGATCGGCGGCACGCTTTGATTTGTCCGAAACGGGCTTCTGGCCAAAGTTTTTCACGGACTCGGTGGTGCTGAAATGAGGCTGCGACATGAAGGGTTTGATAGCACAGAGAGCGCGCCGTTCGCCAGAGGAAAAAACCGATTGTCAACAATGATCCGCGCCGATGGCATCCGCGATTGTCGTGAACCCATCGGCCTTGAGCAGGGCGAGCAGATCTCGGTTGATCTGGCCGGCGACGCCGGGTCCTTCGTAGATCATGCCTGTATAGAGCTGTACGAGGCTTGCCCCGGCCCGGATTTTCTCGTAGGCGTCCGCGCCCGAAGCGATTCCTCCTACTCCTATGATCGGCAATTTTCCGCCCGTCAGACGATAAAAATTCCGGATTGTCGCAGTGCTTTTTTCCTTGAGGGGACGACCGCTGAGCCCCCCTGTCTCCTGCGCGAAGGCCGGCGGCAGACCGGCGGGGCGCGTCGTGGTCGTGTTGGTCAGGACCAGCCCGTCGATCCCTGATTCCAGCGCCGCGGCGGCGAGCTCCTCTTGCTGGGCATCGTCCAGATCGGGGGAAAGCTTGGCCAGGACGGGCGGCGGGGCGGTGGTTCCGCAGATCTCTGCCCGCATCGCTAGGATACGGCTGGCGAGTGCGAGAAAGGGGTCGCGTTGTTGGAGATCGGCCACGCCCTTCTGATTCGGGCAGGACACG
>JAGRJZ010000041.1 GCA_020442505.1 Alphaproteobacteria bacterium
TATCTGGAGGGGTATCTGTTCGACCCGGCGCAGGCCAAGGCCGCCTTTCGCAAAGCCGCCACGATCGCGCACGAAGCCGGGCGGACGATCGCCCTGACCTTGTCGGACTCGTTCTGCGTCGAGCGGCATCGTGCCGATTTTCTGGAGCTGGTCGTGCATCATACGGATATTTTATTCGCCAACGAACACGAAATCATGGCTCTGTACGAAACCGCGACCTTTGCGCAAGCCGTGGAGGCCGTCCGCAGCCGGTGCGCGGTCGCCGTTCTGACCCGCAGCGAAAAGGGATCCGTGATCGTCGCAGGAGAGAATCTGCTGGAGGTTCCGGCGCGCAGCGTGTTCCGCGTCGTCGATACGACCGGCGCGGGGGACCAGTACGCGGCCGGGTTTTTATACGGCTATACGAAGAGGATGGATCTGGCCGCTTGCGGGAGTCTTGGCGCGCTTGCCGCGGCCGAGGTCATTTCCCACATGGGTCCGCGGCCGGAGGTCTCGTACAAGACCTTTTTGGAAGCGGCGTAAGGCTAAGGCGTTTCCGGGGTTTCCGTCGGCGGCGGAGCGATGAAAGCGTGGCAGGGGTGGCTTTCCGTGAGCCCCAGATCCGTCAGACTAAACGCCAGAAACGCTGGGTTCACAAGGCCCAGCGCCGCCCCGCCCAGCTTTTTCAGGAGGGAGGAGGTCGTCGGTTTGATCTTCGGGGTGAAGACCGGTCCGGCGATGCTGACCGCGGGAGAAATATCCAAAATCGCGATTTCCTTTCCCTTGGGGGTCAAAACCATGTCGATCTGTCCGGCCGGAAGGTCCACGGTGCCTTCGCCCCGGACCGTTACGCGCCCGGTGTCGAGGAAGAACGGATCGGCCGTCGCAACGCCGTCCGCGATCTTGAAATCGGCGATCACGCAATTCAACGTCGTAGCGGCCTTCGGATCGAGACTCGGGAGCATCGCGTTCACCACCCCGCGACCCCAGATATTCAGCGCCGTGCTTTGCATTTCGCCCGACCCAGCGATTAGAACGGCCTCTCCGTCCAGAGCCTGGACCAGCGTCGCCGCTGTTTTCCCGTTCGCGCCGAGCTTGAGCTTCAGATCGGCCGTTCCCTTGACGTTGTCATGCCCCTGATAGGCCTTCATCAGCTGGCCGTATTCCCAGCCTGTCAGGGTCAGGCGGCCGTCGAGACGGGCGGGTTGTTCCTGCGCGTTCAAGGAGAGCGCGCCCGCGACTTTGCCGCCGCTGAAACGGCTGTCCTCCTTGATGGTTGCCTGGAACTTGTTGTCCGCGATGCTCACGGGCATGACGAGTTTTCCCAAATCCGCGCCGTTGCCCTGTAGCCGGTCCGCCCGGATCGTCAGGCTGATATCCGTGGTTCCGAAGGAAAACGGGGCGTCGGGATCGCTGTTGGCGGCCGGGGACAGCGCGGCGAGGGTGTCGTAAATTCCCGTCATGCCGGCGATGTCCGCGAGGTCCAAGACCGCAAAGCGCAGCGTTCCCCGCCAGGCGTCTTCGGAAACAGTCAGGTTCGTCTTGCCCTTGCTTTCACCGAAGGAAAAGGTGCCGTCGAGGGCTTGTCCTCCCTTGATGCTGGAAATGGAAAGTGAGCCTGTCGCGGTACCGGCCGGGGTTGTGAGTTTGTCGATCGTGACCCCCAGGGCGCCCGGTTTTTTATCTGTCTTCCCAGTGGCTTCGAGAAGCCCTATTTTTATTCGAAACGTTCCGTTTTTTGTATCCAGATCATAAAAATCGCGACCTTCCGGGGTTTTTGTGTGATGCGCCGAGAAAAAGCCCTCCAACGCCCCGTCCGGTCCGTAGCGTCCGTTCCAGACGAGGCCGGTTTTGCCGTCCGGGCCGCCCTCCGGGCGCAGTCCGGCAAACGCCGCGTCGATGGCGTGCGCGGTCAAAACCCCCGCGCGAATGTGCAGATCTTCGGCCTCAAGGGTGTTCAGCCGGGTCCGAGATAAAAAGCGATCCCAGAAATTCATCGAGAAATGAAAGGATTTCATCGTGGCGACCGGGGGTTTTTCCCCCTCTTTCTCAAACCTGACGCCGGTGACTTTCATCTCCAGAACCGGGAAAATAGCAATGCGTTCAACCGATTCGACGGAGACGTTCATCCCTGTCGCTGCGGATAGAAACGACCGGGCGCCCTCTTTCAGCGCCGGATGATCCGCCAAAGATGCCAGAACGCCAAGGCTCAGCCCCACGAGAACCGCGAAGACGAGGACGATCCTGACCGCCAGGCGCCGGCGCTTCTGGCCTTTTGTTAGCGGTTTTCGGGCCGTGTCCTTCCGGTTTTTTTCGCGGGGCGGGTCAAGCAAAACCATCGGCTTATTCCTCAAACGGATCGTGTTTCAATGTCGGCGTAAAGCCCAGACGTTTCCAGCTTTTTACCAGATCGTGCGGCAGAGGCGCGGCGATGTCAAGAATTTGGCGTGTCCGCGGGTGCGGAATCCGGAGCCGGAACGCGTGTAGATGAACCCGTTTGGCCAGGCCGTCGGCCAGCGGGGGCGGGGGGCCGTCCGTGCCGTCTTTGTCAGTGTTTTGGTCCGGTCTGCGGGCGTAGCGATTATCCCCCAGAACCGGGCATCCCAGCGCCGCGGCCGCGTGGACCCGTATCTGGTGATTCCGGCCGGTGCGTGGCCAAAAGGCGACGAAGGCCGCCCGATTCCCCAGACGATCCAGAACGATAAAATCGGTTTCGGCGTATTTTCCGTTTTCCTCGTCGATGATCGAGCGATCCTTGATCTTTGAAAGAGGGGCACGGATCGTGCCGTCCTGACTCTCCGGCGCAGGGCTCAGGATCGCCCCGTATATTTTCTTTACGCTTCGTTGCGTAAAGCTTTTTCCCAAGGCGCGAATGCTTTCTGGCGTGCGAGCGCAGAGCAAGACGCCCGAGGTTTCCTTGTCAAGCCGGTGGATCAAATGCGGACGGAGCCCGTCCTTGTTCTTCAACGCTTCCAACAGCCCGTCGACGTGACGGAGCTGCCCGCTGCCACCCTGCGAAGGAAGCCCCCCGGGTTTGTTAATCGCGACGATGTCTCCGTCGTCGTAAATTACCAGCCCGGCGACGAAGTCCTTATCCCCCGGTGAAAGACGATAAACCGGTTTTTCCTCGGTCTCGTGATCGGCCAGCGGCGGAATCCGGACGTCTTGCCCCGCAGTCAGACGCGTGTCGGTCTTGGCGCGCTTTCCGTCCACGCGAATCTGACCCTTGCGGATCAGTTTTTGCAGCAATCCGAACGGCACCCCCGGCACATGTTTTTTGAACCAGCGGTCGAGCCGCTGCCCGTCATCCGCCGCCGTTACGGTTTTGTGCTGTACGCCGCTCATCTTGTTCCTCCGGGGTGTGTTCCCTCTCTTCGCACATGGCGAATTGTTTGTCCAGCGGAAGGGGCCTTTGTTTTTGTGTTTGGTTATAGTAGACTGCATTCCACTGTCCGTATTCGTCGGACGGTCTTATGCAGAAAAATTTCTAGGGCACTTCACATGACTGAGCTTATTCTCACCGGCCAGGAACGGACGTTTCATAGGGACGAGCTGATCGTCAGCAAGACGGATTTAAAAGGGCGAATCACCTATGGCAACCGGATTTTTATGCGGCTGGCGGGCTATACCGAGCGGGAGCTCCTCGGCGCCCCGCACAGCATCATCCGTCATCCGGACATGCCGCGTTGCGTTTTCAAATTGTTGTGGGACACGCTGGCCGCCAAAAAAGAGGTCTTTGCCTATGTCATAAACCGGTCTCAAAACGGAGATCATTATTGGGTCTTCGCGCATGTCACGCCCAGTCTGGACGGATCGGGGAACGTCGTCGGCTATCATTCGAACCGCCGCGTGCCCGATCTTCGGGTTTTGAACGGAGTCATCAAGCCGCTTTACAAGCAGTTACTGACCGAAGAGGCGCGCCACCCGAACCGCAAAGACGGGATGAACGCGTCGTTTCAGATGGTCGTGGATTTACTCAAAGAAAAGGGACTGACCTATGAAGAACTTATCTTTTCTCTTTAAATGGTCGTCTCTCAGCGGCGCGTTCTGGCTGATTATCGTGGCGGCGATTCTTTTGCTCAGCGGCATTCTGATCACGGCGACTGGCATGCTGCCCGTTATCGTCGCCGCCAGCGCCCATGTGAGCGCGTTTTTCCTTCTGGGCTACGCGGTTTTTCTTTCCTTTCGGGCGGCGGAGGAAGTTCACGAAGCCCGCGAAACGTGCGAAGCGCTGGTCGCCGGGGACATGGAGGCGCGCCTGATCGATATACGTGAACACGGCGATCTAGGCGAAATGCTGCACGCGATCAACGATATGGCCGATCATTTCGACGCCTATACGCGCGAGTCGACCGCCGCGATGCAATATGTCAGCGAAAACCGCTATTTTCGGCGGATCGAGGAAGACGGCCTTCACGGAACGGTTCTGCACGGCGCTCGGATTTTCAACAAAGCGACCAACGCCGTCAAAACGAAGATGGATGCGTTCGACACCGTGTCGGGGGATTTCGAAGACGATCTGAAGAATGTCGCGCAGGGAATTAATGGCACGATCGGGGAGCTGTCGGCCGCGGCCGACAATATGGGCCAGACCGTCGCGACGACGACCGAAGACACCGGCCGTGTTCTGAACAGCGCCCGGGAAACCTCGGGCAACGTGCAGACGATTTCCTCCGCGGCGGAGGAGATGTCTTCCTCCATCAACGAGGTCACGCAGCAAATCGCCCAGACCTCGGCCGTCAGCACCGCCGCGGCGGACAAGGCCCACAGCGCCCGCGAGAAAATCGGGGAGCTGGTCAACAGCGCCAAACGCATCGGCGAGGTGATCGCCCTGATCGAGGATATCGCCGAGCAAACCAATTTGCTCGCGTTAAACGCGACGATCGAGGCCGCGCGGGCCGGAGAGGCCGGGAAAGGATTCGCGGTGGTGGCCTCCGAGGTCAAAAACCTGGCCAGCCAGACCGGACGGGCGACCGAGGAGATCGGCAGCCAGATTTTGGGTATTCAGCAGGTCATCAACGAATCCGCCGCGTCCTTCACCGAAATCAGTGACGTGATCGAAGAGATCAAACAAGCCGCCGGCGCGGTCGCCGCCGCTATCGAGCAACAAAGTGCCGCTGCGCAGGAAATCGCCTCTAGCGCGGAAAAAGCCGCCATGGGCGCCTCGGAGGCCTCTAATCTGATGGAGGGAATCGGACAGGCGATCAACATGGTCGACGAAACGTCCAAGACGGTTACCGGGGTTTCTGAAAAGCTACAGGACCACGCGACCAGGGATATTAACCTTCTGGTAACGAAAATGCGCAGCTTCCGCGATGTTCTGGAGAAAGGGCTTCTGGAGGACGAAGGCGAGAAAAAGAAGAAAAAAAGAGCGCAGAGGGCCGAAGCGGCTTGATCAGGGTCTTCGGTCGTCCCCTTACGGGACGACGGCTGCGGCCAGGATTCGCCGTTGCCGGGAGCGGAGGGCTTCGTCCCGCCACACCCCGATCAGGTAAGAGAGCAGTAAAAGCGTATCGCCGATCGCCACGCCGTACAGACCCTGCATCATCGCGAAGTAAATCCACAAAACGGTCGGAAACAGATTGCCGTAGCGGATCATGCGCTGGCTGCCGAAGGTCTCTGAAAAGCGGGCCATCACGACGGCAGCCATGGGAAGAAAATCCGCCGGTCCGTGATAGGACACCAGAATGCTGATCGTTACCATGACCAGCGCGATCCCCAGGCGCAGCCGGAGGGTCTTCCCCAAAAGCCGTGAAGGGATGGCGGCCTGAAGAACGGAAGACGTCCCGGCGATCATCGTCGCGAACATCGCGGCGGATTCGCTCTCCGTGAAAAAATAGGCGCTGAATAAAAAACAGGCCGTCGCGTTGATCCACAACATCGGTCGCCGCCCCGGCATGTGCGGGATTGCGAAAGAGGTCAACAGCGCCATGTATAAAAGGCTATGAGAAAAAATTTCTGTCATAAGAAAAATATATATGACAAAGGCTTAATTTTCCGTTATCCGGAGACCGCCCGCGGCAATTTAAATGTGACATGTTCTTCGGCGATGGTCGTTTCGGTCACCGACACCGTATAGCGGGTCTTTAAGGCCGTCAGGATTTCCCGGACCAGAATCTCGGGCGCGGAGGCTCCGGCCGTCAACCCGAGGGTTTTCGTGCCCGCGATCCAGTCCCAGTCGATCGCGTCGGCCCTCTGAATCAGAAGGGCTTTGGGGCATCCGTGGCCCTTCGCCGTTTCCACAAGCCGCATGGAGTTCGAGGAATTCGGCGCGCCGATCACGATCAGCGCGTCGCATAGGGGGGCGATCTTCCGAACGGCGTTCTGGCGGTTGGTCGTGGCATAGCAGATATCTTCCCGGCGAGGGCCTTCGATGGCGGGGAAGCGGGCCTTGAGCGCGGTGACGATATCGGCGGTGTCCTCGACCGACAGCGTGGTCTGGGTACAGTAGGCGAGCTTTGCGGGATCGTTCACAAGGGCTTTTGGTACGTCCGCGACGGTTTCCACCAGCAAAACGGCTCCGGGGGGAAGTTGGCCCATCGTTCCGACAACCTCGGGATGGCCTTTATGCCCGATCAGAACGACCTGTCGTCCGTCTTTGTGGTGGCGCTCGGCTTCCCGGTGTACTTTGCTGACCAGCGGGCAGGTCGCGTCGATGTAGAACATGTGGCGTTCCTGCGCGGCGGCGGGAACAGCCTTGGGCACACCATGCGCCGAAAAGACGACCGGTTGCCCGTCATCGGGGATTTCGTCGAGCTCCTCCACGAAGAGCGCGCCCTTCGCGCGCAGGCTGTCCACGACGTATTTATTGTGCACGATCTCATGGCGGACGTAGACTGGGGCGCCGTATTTCTCAAGCGCTTGTTCGACGATCTGGATCGCACGGTCCACCCCGGCGCAAAAACCCCGCGGCGCGGCCAGCATGACATGTAGATGCAGTTTTTCCATGATGACCTTTTTTAATCGAAATCCTTCTGCGATTCCAGCCCTTGCTTTCGCCGCGGGGCTCCCTTAGGGTAGGAGGCGTTATCCTGACAAAACCATAGCGAAGAGGCTGGCGATGCGTTCTTTCCGGACCGGACTTTGTGTTGCTGTTCTGATTCTGGCGGGTTGCGAGACGGCGACGCATACCTATGAAAGCGCGAAAGACAGCGTGACCGGGATCAACTGGGAAAAAGCCAAATTCTGGGAAAACGATCAGGAAGCGGATCAGACCCCGGTCGTGACGGAAGCGACGCTGACGGAGTCCATACAGGCTCTTGCCGTGAGCCCCTGCCCGGAGGTCAATCTCGTCGACGATTTGCGCGAACTCAACCAGTTTACAAACGATTCCGCGCCCTATCCGCATGAAAAAGTGTCGGCTGTATCCCTTTCCGGCGTGAAAAGCAGTTGCGCCCGCAACGGGAACAACATGGTCGTCGATATGGTTCTGTCGTTCGAAGGCATTCGGGGCCCCCGGACGGCCGCCTGGCGGGGGGGGGCGGCGGATTTCGTCTATCCCTATTTCGTGGCGATAACCGATTCGGCCGGCACCGTCATGACGAAGGAGACGTTTTCCGTGACGATGTCCTACGAAACGGGGCAGGACCGCGCCACCCGGAAGGAAAGCCTGCGTCAGGTGATCCCCACGGACGGGCGCCTGTTTGACGGGACGCGCACGATCATGGTCGGATTCCAGTTGACCGACGCGCAGCTTGCCTATAACCGCAGCCATCAGGGCCTTCCGGCCTTTGCGGCGCCGACGCCCGCTCCCGAGACCGCAGCGGCGTTCGGCGCGGCGCCCGCCCGCCCTGAGACGATTAGCATTTTGCCGCCGGAGACGGCGCCCGTTCCGTCTGTCGCGCTTCATGCGCCGGGCCGTATCCAGACAAGCCGCCCCGGGGTCGATTCGATGCTGGCTGTCTCCGGGACGGATTCCACGTCTGTTCCCGCTCCCGTGGTCGTTCAGGCAAAGGCCGTCAAGACGCCGCCCCGGCCGCAAAGAAAGCGCCTTCCTCAGGTCGCGCCTCCGTCCGGGGACGAATTGAAACCGCCGCCCTCGGCTGTGTCTTCCGCAGAGTCGACCGCGCCGAATCAGGACGCGCCGCCGCCGTTTTTGTACCAGCCCTATACGCCGATCGACATTACCGCGCCGCTCGACGTCACCGCCCCCGTTGAGGAGTAATCTGTTCGTTCCATGACTGCTTTCGATCTTAACGTTTACTGGTCCCGGGAAGCCGACGAGCACATGGTCGTCGCGCGGGACAGCTTCACGACCCTGTCCGGGCCTTTCGCGGCCTGGGTAGATCTATGTCTGGCCAGCCTTCAGGACGGGGGAAAGTTGCTTCTGTTCGGCAACGGGGGCAGCGCCGGAGACAGCCAGCATCTGGCGACAGAACTGACGGCCCGGTACAGCAAGAACCGCCCTGCGATCGCGGCGATCGCCCTGACGACCGACAGTTCGGCTTTGACCGCGATCGGGAACGATTTCGGGTTCGAGCACCTTTTCGCCCGCCAGATCGAGGCGCTCGGCAAGCCTGGCGACGTCGCCATCGGGATCAGTACTTCCGGACAGAGCCCGAACGTTTTGCGGGGGCTGGAAACGGCGCGCCGGATGGGCCTGAAGACCAGCGGCCTGACCGGCCGCGACGGGGGCGGGATGCCGCCCCTTTGCGACGTTCTTCTGACGGTTCCGTCTCCCACTACGGCTCGCATTCAGGAAATGCATATTACGTTGGGCCAGATGCTCTGCGGTGCGCTGGAGCAAAAACTGGGACTGGTTTAGGAAATCAAAATCACATCTTGTCGTTGCCTACATTGCCTTTCAGGTTGTGTTTCAGAGCAATGATTCTCTCTGGTAAAAGCCCGATCAGGAGGCTCCGCAGGCTGTGATAAAGAACGGCGGCCCGCCGACCCGGGGTGTTGTGCCGCCAGCGGGCCCGGAACGCATCGTAAAATTGCCGCCAGCGTCGCCGTACGCTGATGGCGCCGGGGGAAATACGCCGCCGGATCAACGGGTCGGGAAGCATCGCGACGGAGCCGTTTTTGGCAAAACGCATCCAGAATTCCATATCCTGCGCCGTAGCAAAGCTTTCGTCGTATCCCCCCAGAGACAGCGCGACCGTGGCCCGCATCATCGCCGTGCTGTGCGGGAAGGGCGTTTTCAGGAAGACGGATGTTTGCAGAGTCTCTTCGGGCGTCCATCCCCACCGGGTTTCGAGGCCTCCGGGGTACAGATTGTCGCAATTTCCGCCGCACAAGGCCACGTCCGGGCGGGATTCCAGGAAATCAAACTGTTTTTGGAGCCGGTCGGGATAGGAGGCATCGTCGGCGTCCTGCCGCGCGATGTAGCGTCCCCGTATCTGCTCCAGACCGCGATTGAGGGCGATTGTCAGGCCCGTATTCTCGGCTTGCGTGACGATACGAAGGCGGAGGTCTTGTCGCGCATATCGTGCCAGGATCGCCGCCGTATCGTCTGTTGAGCCGTCATCGACCACGATGAATTCGAAATCTTCGAAAGACTGGGACAGGATGCTCTCGACGCTTTCGGCCAGCGTGCCCGCCGCGTTGTGGGCAGCCATCAAAACGGAGATAGACGGAGGGGCAGCTTGCATGGGGCTGATATCGAAAGCACGGTGTTTCATCAATACGTTGGGTCCCTATTTCTGCGCCAAAGCCAAAGCGTCGTAATCGGCGCATTCCCGGGCCACGAGCGTTTCGAGCCTGTGCGTTTGTTCGATCCGGCGGCGGGCGTTGTCGCCCAGTTTATGCCTAAAATCCGGGGCGGAAAAAAGACTGGTCATGGCACTTCGCAGAGAATCCGGAGAAAATTCGCAGAGCAAGCCGTTTTCGCCGTCCCGGACAAGCGCGCGAATGCCCTCCGCGTCGGTTCCGACCACGGCCCGGCCGCAGGCCATGGCTTCGAGCAGCGTTTTGGGGTTTCCTTCGTACAGAGAGGGCAGAACGAACACCGGATAGCGGTTATAGATGTCAGGCAAGCGGTCGTTCGGGATATTGCCCAGAAACCGGACCGGCGCGTTGTGGGCGCGGGCGTGTTCCTCCAGTTCCACCCGTAAATCCCCGTCGCCGATAATATCCAGACGAAAGGGCGTTCCCTCCACCGCCGCGATTAAAAGCGGTATGTTCTTTTGCGTGGTCAGGCGCCCGACAAACAGGATGGCGTTTTCTTCCTCCGGCACGGGGAGCGGCTTGAAGCGGTCCGTGTCGATCCAGTTGGGACGGAGGGCGATTTTTGTTGTTGAAATATGAAAGGTCTGCACGACGAAATCCCGGTCTTCCGTTGTCGCCAGGTAAATCCGGTCTGCCATGCGGTAGGTGAGCGCACTGATAAACCGGACGAATCCTCGGCGCCATCGCCCGCTTTTTTGCTGGCAGGTAAAACGATAGAGCTCGAACCCCGTACGGACGATCAGGGGTTTACGAAAACAGAGCTTCGCGACGACCGCACACCAGCCGCCCCACATCTGGTTGGTTTTTAAAAACGTGGTTTTTCGCAGGACGTCTCTGGCGGCCCACGGCGCCAGAAGCGAGCACATAGCCCGCAGCGGTTTGTTCGCAGGGCGGGGCAGGCGTGTATAAAGCGGCAGGACGTCGATGTTTTTGTGAAGGTCTTCAGCCAGCGCCACGTCCCGTTCGTCCCCCCATGTCAGGAAGGTGACGCGGACACCTTTTGCCGCGAGCGCTTCGTAATAGCGGATTTCCCGTTCCAGAAGCCCGCGCTCTTTCCAAAGGGTCAGGGACACGTCCCATGTAAAGAACAAAGCGAGTGCGGTGCTTTCCTCTTCATCCATGGGGGGCCTCGTGACAGGTCAGAAGGCTTCGCAAACCGGATTCGAGGGAGACGGCAGGCCGGAAGCCAAGAAATTCGGCGGCCTGGTCGATAGCGGCCTGCGATATTTTTATGTCTCCCGGTCTCTCCGGGCCGTAGAGCGGCATCGCACCTGGCGCCGCTTGTTCTCGCAGCAGGGCGAACAGGGCGTTCAGGGAGGTCTTTTGCCCGGAGGCGATGTTGTAGACGCGGTTGATGGCGTTTGCATTCCGTGTCGTCGCCGCCAGAATATTGGCCCGGACGGCATCGTCCACATGGCAGAAATCCCGGATCGTTTCCCCGTCGCCGTGAATGGTCACGGGTACGCCGGTCCTCAGGGAGGTGACCCATTTCGGGATGACGGCGGCATAGGCGCCATCGGGGTCCTGGCGCGGGCCGTAAATGTTGAAATAGCGCAGACCAATGGTCTCCAGCCCCTGATGCGTGCCCAGCGTCGCGGCGTAAAGCTCGTTCGCGTATTTCCCCGCGGCATAGGGCGATTGCGGCGCGAGGGGTTGGTCTTCCCGGTTCGGGCGGGCGCCGGAATCCCCGTAAACTGCGCTGGAGCTGGCGTAGACGAAACGCTTGACGCCTTGTGCGGCGGCGGCGGAGAGCATCGTCACAAAGCCGCCGACATTGACTCGATCGACGTTGACGGGGTCCTCCAGCGAGCGGGGAACCGAGCCGATCGCGGCGTGGTGCAGGACGAAATCGACCCCCTTGCAGGCCGCCGCGCAACTTTCCGGGTCGCGGACGTCTCCCTTGATAAACATGAAGCGGTTCCATATGTCCGGCGGCAGAACGGCGTTCAGATGATCCAGATTTTTGCGTCCGCAGGCGGATAAATCATCCAGACCGACAACGCGCTGTTCCAGACGCAGCAGGGTTTCCACCAGATGGGAGCCGATAAAACCCGCCGACCCGGTGACCAGCCATGTTTGCGGCGTTTTGCGGATGTCGTCGTGCGTTTCGTCATGTAAAGGCATGGAAAACCATCGGATTCTTCTTTTTTTATCAGGCTGATTTTTAGTACACTCCCATCGCAAACGCAACGAAAGAACGAGGCGCCGTTGAGACTGGTCTTTGAACGAAAGCCGCATGTCTATTTGCCGGAGATCTCAGCGTATCTCCGGTATGTCGACGAGCGCCTTCCGCATGTGCAGGCCTGGGATTCCGGCGCGCTGGACGACTACGATCCGCTGGATTTCGACGTTGTCTGGCGCTTTATGGGGCTGGATATCGCGGGAACGGGCCGGCGGATTATCCATGAATATAACTCCCTGTCGACGGGGCGCTTTGCCCGTTTAAAAAACCGGGTCAAACAAACGACCAACGTCCGGCCGGACGGGCGTGTGTTCCTGAATGCCGCGGTCAGGGGCGGATTTTGGTTCCCCGATGCGATACCGTTTCGTGAGCGGGACATGGGGGTTGCGGATTCCTTTTTCGAAACGGGGGCGCCGGCGCCGGTCTACGATTTCGTCTATGCCGGGTCCCTGGATCGCGGGGATACGATTGTTTCCGCGCTGGAGCATTTCAAGACGACGTTGACGGACGCGACGTTTCTTGTGATCGGCGGGGTTCCCGACGCGATCCACGAACGATACGGCGCGGTGGCGAATATCGTTTTCACCGGACGGGTGCCTTGCGCAGCCGTGCCGGACTTGATCGCGCAAGCCCGCTACGGCCTGAATTTGATGCCGGATCGCTATCCGTTTTCCCTGCAGACGGCGACGAAGGTTCTGGAGTATTGCGCCGCAGGCCTGCCGGTCGTCAGCACCGATTACCGGTGGATCAGAAAGTTTGAGCGGGAGCGGGGCGCACGTTTTTTCTTCCTGGAAAAGGATTGGGCGAATTTGACGATGGCGGCGCTTGAACGCCACCCGTTTCAGGTTCCTTGCGTCGATGATTGCGCGTGGAACGAAGTGATCGCCCGGTCTGGGGTTTTTGATCTGCTCGGTTGAAACGCGTTCCGGTCGTCGTAAAAAACTTGAAAGAGCGGCCGGTTTGCGCCTATATACCCCGCATCGGAAAGCCGGATGGCCGCGCGTCTTCCTTGCGAAGGCGGGAGGAAAGTCCGGGCTTCACGGAAACACGGCGCCGGCTAACGGCCGGGCAGGGCGACCTGACGGAAAGTGCTGCAGAGATTTAAACCGCCGATGGCCTTTAAGGCACAGGCAAGGCTGAGAAGGTGCGGTAAGAGCGCACCGCGTCGCTGGCAACAGGGACGGCAATGGTAAACCCCGCCGGAAGCAAGACCAAATAGGCGTCCCGCATGGTGTTTTTCCGCACCGGGGCGCGGGTAGGTTGCTAGAGGTCTGCGGTAACGCAGATCCCAGATGAATGGCTGTCCCCGACAGAACCCGGCTTACAGGCCTTCTGGCTTTTTTTATACGGTCGCGGGCGGGCCCCGGCTCTGGTGGGCCGAGACCTGCGTGGCGTTTGAACGCAGGCAT
>JAGRJZ010000042.1 GCA_020442505.1 Alphaproteobacteria bacterium
CTCGCCCGCGACCACCGGGGCGACGGTGAAGGACGATCCGGCATGCCAGTGGGTCAGAATATCCCCGTTCGTCGGCGAAAGTGCGACTACGTCGCCGTTCGTCCCGGCCATCAGCAAACGCCCCCCGGCCAAAAGCGGTCCGGTCCAGAACAGCGGATCCTTGCGTTTTTCCGGGTCACGGTAGCGCGGCAAAGGCGAAACCCACCGGATAAAGCCGCTCGCCCGGTCCAGCGCTACAACCTCGTTTTCCGAAGACAGGACAAAAAGCGTGTCCCCGGCAACCCAAGGCGTTTGAGCGCCGCCTATATCCCGCTGCCACACGCGTGCGCCGGTCCGGGCGTCGATCGCGGTCATCTTTCCGCCGAAGCTAATGGCGATTACGAGATCCCGGTCGATCACCGGCAGACCGCTAATATCCGTAAGCCCCGCAAGCCCCGCGACCGGCCGGAAGGAGGACAGATTATCCGACCACGCCACCGCGCCGTTTTCAACCCGCAGCGCGTAAATCTCTCCCGAGGAGAAAGCCGGCACCACAACGTCCCGCACCGCGGCGGGGCTTGCCGCCCCGACCAGCGCCGCCGTTTCGCTGACCCCTTCGTAATCCCACAAGGGGGCGCCCGTCTGAACCTCCATCGCCAGCAAACGATTATCGATGGTCGTGACGAAGATACGTCCCTCCATGATGGTGGGCGCGGCCTGCGCCGGAGCGGGCAGCGTCTTGCGCCAGAGAAGCGTGCCGTCCTTCGGCTCCAGCGCCAGCAATTCGTTATAGCCGCTGGTCGCGTAAAGCCGCCCGCCGGCATAGGACAAGCCGCCCCCGGCGACCGGGTCGTCTTCCCCGGCGGGGCGAATGTCGATTTCCCACAAGCCTTTACCGTCTTCGGCCCGAAAGGCCGACAGGCGAGATTCCGTATCCAGCGTAAAGACCATCCCGGCAGCGACGATCGGCTGGGCGCTCAGGGGAATGACGCCCGCTTCGCCTCTGCCGATTTTCGCCTCCCACAACGGAGCGAGCGCCCCGGCGTTCAGGGCCAAATGCTGCATCGAATGGTTCGGGTAACCGCCGGCCTGCGGCCAATATTCGTTGCGCCAGGGTTCCGGCAAAACGAGAGCTTCCTCTTCCGCGCCCCGGTCCGGGGTCAGACTGCTTTGCAGCGCCAGAACCGATATCCGTTCGCCCTCCAGCGGCGGCGTCTCGTCCTTGTCGAACCAGCCGCCAACCGTGCTACAGGCGCCAAGGCAAAGCAAAACCCCCGCAAGCAACAGGAAAAGAAAAAACGGGGGCGTTCGGCTAGGGGTGAGATTGTTTGTCATCGGCCGTTTCCTGTGTCGTTTCGTCAGCCGCCAGGCTGTAAAGATGGTCCAGCGCCGCGGCCCGCCCGGTCAGGGACGGCGGCAGGCCCTCGGCTTCCGTAACGGCGGCCAGATAACCGCGCGCCGCAGCCGGATCGTGCATTTTATGCATCGCGATCACGGCGGCTTCGAGGGCCGCGTGTCCGCGCCACGGATTGTCCCGGTCGTCCATAATGGGACTCAAACGGGCCAGAAGAGCGACGGGAGAAGCCTCTGCCGGGGCAAGACGCACGGCCATGACCGTCGCCAGATCGCGCCACACGGCCGGCAACCCCTTATCCACAGCAGCGTCTTCGTAAGCCGTTCGGGCGTCTTCGGTTTTGCCCTCCTGCGCCAGAATTCCGGCTGCGGTCAAGCGGGCGATCCCCCTTTGCCCGGGGCGCAGCTCGCCAACAACCACGCCCAGCGCCGCGGGAACGTCCTCGCTATCCGTCGCGGCAACGATCATGGCCGTTTGCGCCTGGTTCACACGTGCGTTCCAACTACGCCAGCCGGTCACGGCCGCCGTCATCAGAACAGCCAGCACGCAGCCCGCGATGATATAGGGCCCGTATTCCTTCCACAACGCCGCTAGGCGCTCCTGTTTCAGGGATTCTTCGACCTCGTGGATCAGGTCGTTATGTGGTATGGTGCTTTTGTTTTTGTTCATGCTTACGATCCGTTTTGATACGGGGCCCATCTTAAACAAAATCAGCCGCGTTTCCAGTTTTATATTCTTTCGTCTTGATGATGAGTTTGATTGCCTGCCCTTCCCCAAACTACGGCGCGCGCCCCCCCGGCGCGCAGCCCTGCATGATCGTCATTCACTACACCGGGATGAAAACGATGGAAGCCGCGCGGGAACGGCTCTGCGACCCGGCGGCGTCGGTCAGCGCCCATTACATGATCGACGAGGACGGAACGATTTATCAATTGGTAGACGAAAATAAGCGGGCCTGGCATGCCGGCCTGTCCGCGTGGGAGGATATCACCGACGTGAACAGCCATTCCATCGGGATCGAGCTGGTTAATCCCGGGCATGAATGGGGCTACCGCCCCTTTCCGGAGGAACAAATGGCCGCGCTGGCGGCGTTATGCCGAGGGATCACGGAGCGCCATACGATCCGATGGGTTCTGGGGCACTCGGACGTCGCGCCGGATCGCAAACGCGACCCCGGGGACCTTTTCGACTGGGACTGGCTGGCTCGGGCGGGCGTTCCCAACATCCACGCACATAAGGGGTGAGCATCCGCGCCCCTTCCCTTCGTCATTTCTATGATCCGGATTTCTATGATCCGGCGGATCAATTGCTCCGCAGCGGGCGGTCCAGAAGATTATCTATCACGGTCTGGACAGGCACGCCCTGTTCGACGCACTCATAGACGGAACAGCAAATCGGCATATCGACGGCATGCTGTTTGGCCATGGTCATCAGCGCGACCGCAGTGTGAACGCCCTCCGTCACGCCCTGGCGGTCGCTCAGGATCGCCGTGGTTGTTTTTCCCTGCCCCATTTCAATCCCAAAGGAATAATTCCGGGATTGCGGCGAGGTGCAGGTCAAAACGAGATCTCCGACACCGCACATCCCCATCAACGTTTCCTTCTTCGCGCCCATGGCCGTGGCCAGACGGCTCATCTCGGCCAGACCGCGCGTCATCAGAGCCGCCCGGGCGCTCTCGCCCAGCCCGGCCCCGGTCACGATCCCGCAGGCGATGGCTACCACGTTTTTGACCGCCCCCCCGATCTGGGCACCGATCACGTCGTCGGTGATGTAGGGCCGCAAGGTACGGCAGGCGATTCCCTCCCGGATTTCCTGCAAGACGTCCCGGTCGTTCGCTGAAAGAGTCACGGCGCTGGGCATGCCGCGCGCGATGTCGGCGGCGAAGGTCGGGCCGCTCAGAATGGCGTACGTCGCGCCGGGCGCCTCGTCTTCGGCCACTTGCGACATGAGAAGCCCGGTTTTTAGCTCGATCCCCTTGGCGCAGATCACAACCGGCTTCCCGGACGCGATCTCGCCCTTGATCGCGCTGAGGGTCGGGCGGACATATTGCGCCGGTGTCACCAGCAACAGAAAATCGCACCCCGCCGTTTGGGACAGACTATCGGTCGCTCGAATCGAGGGGGCCAGCGGGATCGAATCAAGAAAACGGGGATTTTCGTGCCGCTCGTTGATCGCGGCGGCGACATCGGGTTCCCGCGCCCACAGGACGACATCCCGCCCGGCCTGCGCCAGAACCTGGGCCAGCGCGGTTCCCCACGCTCCTGCACCGATAATCCCGATTTTTGTCATACGAATCCCTCTTGTTTGTCTTTAATAATTTGCTGATTGTTCGTCCAGCGGCCAACGGGGGCGAGCGGGAACGGTCAGCGGATCGCGCCATCCCTTTTTCAAACGCTCGACCCCGGCCCAGGCGATCATCGCCCCGTTGTCGGAGCATAGCCGGACCGGCGGCGCGATGAAAGCGGTTTCATGCGCACGGGCCAGATCTTCCAGCGCCGCACGGATGGTTTTATTCGCGGCGACTCCGCCCGCGATCACAAGGATCGGCGCGGAGCTGGCGCCTTTGTATATCGCCAGAGCGCGGGCGACACGGTCCCGCAAGACGTCGGCGACCGTCTGCTGAAAGGCGCAGGCCAGCGCCGCGACATCCGTCCGGTTCAACGGCCCGGGCGGAAAAGTCTCGACATGCGCCCGCACAGCCGTCTTCAGACCGGAGAAGGAAAAATCGCAATCCGGCCGCCCCTTCATCGGGCAGGGCAGCGGAAAACGCGCGCGTGCCGCTTCCGGGTCCGGGCATTCCGCCGCCAGCTTCTCGAGATTGGGCCCGCCCGGATAAGGCAGCCCCATCAGCTTGGCGGATTTGTCAAAACATTCGCCCAGCGCGTCGTCGCGCGTCGTACCCAGTTGCCGGTAGCGCCCCACATCCTCCGCGATCAAAAGCTGCGTATGTCCCCCGGAGGCAAGAAGAAGCAAATAGGGAAAAGGCACATCATGCGTCAGACGTGGCGTCAAGGCGTGGGCCTCCAGATGGTTCACGGCGACGAACGGCACATCATGCGCCGCGGCGATCGCTTTGCCGGCCATCATCCCGACCATCACCCCGCCGATCAGCCCCGGTCCGCAGGTCGCAGCCACGCCATCCAGATCGGCGAAACCCAGCCCCGATTCGGTCAGCGCGGCCTCGATCACCGTGTCCAGATGATCCAGATGCGCCCGGGCGGCGATTTCCGGC